>JAKORQ010000129.1 GCA_029777755.1 Planctomycetota bacterium | reverse complement strand
GTTCCACTCGTCTTCCCGCATGCTGCGGATAACGATCTCATCACCCATGGTGCAGCCTCCTGAGATGGTCGGCATGCTAGCCCGGTGAAATGAAACACGCCAGAGTCCGGATAGACTAGACCGGCCATCCGGATCGCAAGCTCGACAATAAATCAGGAAATCTGCTTCGAAAGTATCTAGCAACTTCGATCCACGTGGCGCATATTGGCGAGCATGAGAAGGGAACTTCGCTCCCGGGCGGTTGTTCTCTTGAAAGTCACCTGTTCGCTCGCGTTCGCGCTAGGAGTTGTTCATATCTCATCGGCCGCCAGCCAGTGCATGAAGTGGATTTATTTCGCGGCCCGGTGCGACGAGGCAACAGAAGCGCTCAAGAGGGTGCAGCAACTCGCCAGGGAGGACACTTCCTGTGAGAGTGCCCTTGCCATGCAGGAAGCACTGTACCTTCAGGCAACGGCCATGAACATCAAAGGTGAGTGAAGTTGCGTCTTGCGGTGGGCTGATGTTCACCACGACGTAACGACGGGGAAGGACGCATAGTCCGGGTTGATCCAGACGGCCAGGGTACCAGCGATCCCTCAAGCGTGTGAAGCAACATGCAGGTGAGGACGCCCGCGCTCCCAGGATGGCCGACGACGACGGCTACAGCTATCCATTCGCCACTACGTCGCTCAGTCGCTCCTTCGCTCCCTCTTTCTTCGTGCCTTAGTGCGTTGGTGCCTTCGTGCCCTTGTGATGAAGCAAGATACTCCCAGATGTGGGCAGATAACGCACTCGGCAGGACTCGAACCTGCAACCCTCGGTTCCGAAGACCGATGCTCTATCCATTGAGCTACGAGTGCAACCGTATTTCGTGTCGGGCATTATGCGCGGAAGCCTGGGAACTGGCAAACTGATCCTCGGCTATCTACTTGCAGCATCCTCAGCCCTCCGGCGGCACCGTGCCCTGGTTGGCCCGTTCCATCGCCGCCCGGATTTTTCTCTGGACGGCCACCGGGTGGCGGATCGTCTGCCAGAGGTTTATGGGGAACTGCTCGTCCATGGGGATGAGTTCCAGTGTGCCGAGCATCAGAAGCTTTTCGCGCAGCGGCGTGATTCCCCGCACCCTTGCGAGGCGGCGCAACGGGCACTCGGTAAAGGTGACGTTGAAAACGCCCGAGATCGTCATCACCCGCATGTTGGTCAGCACGTGGATACGGCTCATCCATTTTACGGTGGCCCACATCAGCCGCGCCAGGCCAAGCATCAGGCCGATCTCCACATAGACAGCCGGCCGTCCGGGCAGATGCTGGTTGAGGGTAAGCCCGGCGAGGACGATCACGGCTGACGCCAGCAGTGCCTGCCATGAGCTGAACAGGATCCACCAGACCGACGGGCGAATGGCAAGCTCGACAATCTCCCCGGCCTGGAAGATGTGCCGGGAGATGATCAGCGACAGGGGCGAAATGGCAGACACTTCCAGCGGCAGCGCATTGTCGGTGGCCTGCATCACGCCCTGCTCGTCTGTGCGATGTCGGCCGGCCGTCATCGGCATCCCCTCCCTGCTTGTCGCGTCAGGCATCCTTCGGACTAACGACATCCGGCTTCAGGCTGACTATATCCGGAAGATTGCGGTAAAAGTCATCGTAATCCAGACCATACCCCACCACGAACTCATCGGGGATATCAAATCCGTAGTAGTCCACGTCGATCTCGGCCGGCCGCTCGCGTTTCTTGCGCAGAAGGACGCAGGTGCGAACACTGGCCGGCTTGTACGACTGGAGCATCGGGATCAGCAGCCGCAGCGTGTTGCCAGAGTCGAGGATGTCATCGACCAGCAGCAGGTGGCTGTCGACGATCCCCTCAAGCTGGGCTTCCACCAGCTTGGCGCCCTGGGAGCTGGTGGCCGCCCCGGGATAGCTGGATACGCGCAAGGTGGAGATGCGCAGGCGCAGGGGCAACTGCCGCACCAGGTCGGAACAGAATACCATGGCCCCGGTCATCACCGGGACGATGGTTATGCGGCTGTCGGCGGCGACCCGCGGCGGGGAAAAGTCGCGGGTGATCTGGCTGGCAAGTTCGGCCACCCGGCGGGAAATCCGCTCCCTGGAGATCAAGACGCGGTCAATGTGGCTGCTGATCATGCTTTGAGGCAGTATAGTCTAAAGGGCCGGAAAATTGCGCTGCGGCGCACGGCTAGAATCCGTCCCCGGGTCGGTTCGGCCCGGCATTTTTATGGCCAACTGGCATCGATTTATTCGTCAGTACGCGTGGTTCCTCTTAAAGAACCTGATCGGATGGATACTGCTGCTATCCTCACTGGTTCTGGGCCCGGCCGTGCCCGGTCCGGGCGGCCTGCCGCTGTTTTTGATCGGCTTTACATTGGTGACCTTCCCCGGCAAGCGGAGGCTGACGGCCAGGGTATTGCGCGGACGACAGATACCCCCGACATCGGTGCGATATCACCGGATCTGCTGGCTGGTGAGCATTCTGGTACCCGCGCTCATCGTCTGGATCTTCGGGGAGCGCTCGGGGGTTGAGGGATGGATATATCGGCACAACTGGGAACCGCCAGTGGCGCGGCTGGCGGCGTTCGTGACGATGGCGCTGGCCCTGCTTGCGGTACTTCGGCTCACCCCACTGGCGGCGAACGCAATTTTGCGCATCATGCCGAGGATACGGCGAAAGATCCGCCCTGCCCTGCGACACGTGGGAATACGCCTCCTGCCGCCGCGCTGGCTGCGGCACAGTGATGGAAAACTCGCGGGACGGATCCGCCGGGCGGAAGAGGAGATCGTGCATTTCAGCGAGATCTGGCGACACAAACTGACGAGGGCCTGGCGCAGATGCCGCCCGTGGGTGCCGAAGCTGATCGGGATCGTGGTGGTCCCGATTATCTTCTACCGCCTGCTCAAGCCCATCGTGATCCAGTGGGAGAACATCGGCCCGCACCTGGCGGATACCCGCTGGGATCTGCTGGCACTGGCGTGCGTGATGTTCGCCATCAACCAGGGCGTCTGCCGGATGACAAGCTGGCGCGGGGTTCTGAAAGGGCTGGGCTGGCACATGCCATTGCGTGGTGGAGCGCGGGTGTGGGCCAGTTCCGAGCTGGCGCGCTACATTCCCGGGCTGGTCTGGCAGGTAGTCGGGCGGGCATTCATGGCCAAGCCATATGGGCTGCCGATACCAACCTGCTCGGTAAGCCAGGTTCTGGAGATCACCATCTACCTGCTGGCGAATGTGATTGTGGCGGCCAGCACGCTCTCGCTGGTCAGTGCGCAGATCTCCGATGACAAGACGCGCCTGGCATTGCGACTGGCAATCCTGCTGATCCCCCTGCTGCTGGCATTCCTGCACCCGCGGATCTTCTACACGGTGGTAAACGCGATCCTGAAGAAGCTGAAGAAGCCGACGATTGAGCGGAAACTCTCCGGACGGCGACTGCTGGGGCTTCTTATGCTGGCGGTGGCGGGACAGGCGTGGCTGGGGCTGGCAATCTGGATAGCGACATCATCGATACTGAAAGTGCCGCTGACGGATGCCTGGCTGCTGGCCGGCTCATACTGCCTGGCATGGACGGCCGGCTTTTGTATGGCTTGGATGGCGCCCAGCGGCGTGGGGATTCGTGAACTGGTGCTCAGCGGGACTCTGGTACTGCTGGTCGGCTCGCGCATGGGTGCGGAACTGGACCGCTCCGGGCAACTGGCGATCTTCGCGGCCATCTCGCTGCTCCTGCGGCTGTGGGCCACCACCGGCGAGGTTCTCTTCGCCACCATCGCCTACGCCTTCGACTTCCGCGGTGCTCGTGGGAAAATCACCGAACTGGCACGGCCGGTAGAGGCGGCGGAAATGGCCCCGGCGGCGAGCTGATGTCTCCCTTCCGCAATGGGCGCTATGCGAGTAGACTCAGGCGCATTGACGATGCCATCCAGGAAAAGATACCCGATAGTGATGCTTGCCCTGACGACGGCCACTTGCGCCAGTCTGTCTGTCGGCTGCGCAGGCCAATCCGACTCGCCCACGCCCAGGCCGGTGGCGACCGACGTCGACCCGGAGCAGGCTACGGCTGACTATTGGCTGAATCGCCCGGCGGTGGCATCGGTTACCAGCCGACACTACGAACACCTGTTCAACGCCTGCGACCATGTACTGCGGCAGCGGTACTTCGGGATTAACCGCTCTGATTTCCGCAATGGCGTGCTGATCAGCGAACCTCTGATCTCGAAGCAGATCTGGGAGTTCTGGCGGCAGGATGTCGGCAGCTTTTTACAGCAATTGAACAGTACGCTGGCGACCTATCGACGTACGGTTCACTGGACGATCACCGCGGAGGAAGATGGCGAGTTTGTCGCCACCCCGAAGGTGGTAGTCGAGCGTTACAGCGCAACGCCGCGGCGGATCACGGCTGTTACGAGGTACACATCAGCCGCCTCCAGTGCCGACGCGGATGCGCCAATCCAATCCCCCTCGCTTCAGCAGGTTAAGCGCAGCCCGTGGTATGCGGTTGGCCGAGATGAGGCGCTTGAGCGACAGCTCGCCGAGCATGCCGAGAGGTGGATGCGCGGCAACTAACGGCTAAGCTTATCGAGCACGTGCAACGCCCTGCTTTGCCGGTTGTAAGTAACCAATACGGAAGCCATCGCGCATCCGGGTAGTGAGCAGGAACACATGGCCAGCACAGCGTCACCTTCGGCAACGATCTCCACGGCCCGTCTGAAGCCCAAGTACATGGCATACGGCGACCCGATCCGCGTACTGGGAACGATCGCGGTGGTGATAGGTCATGTGGCCGACATGCCGATGCAGGTGCAACCGCCGGATTCACTGAACTGGTGGGTCTGCAACATCCTCAACTCTGTCGCGCGCTGGGCGGTGCCAGTCTACATCATGCTCTCTGGCGCACTGCTGCTGGATCCAGCGCGCAATGAGCCTGCCTCGGTGTTCTATCGCAAGCGACTGGCGCGGCTGGGTGTGCCGTTGGTGTTCTGGTCGGCGTTCTTCATGCTTTTCAGCGTCTACTACACCGGCTGGGTGACGGGCAAGGAGGCGGTGGCCAACCTGGTGCTGGGTCAGCCATACGCTCACCTGCACTTCATCTTCCGCATCGCAATCCTGTATGCCTTTACGCCGATGTTCCGGGTGTTTGTGGCACATGCGCCCCGGCCGATGCTCATCAGCACGGTCTGCATCCTCTTTGGCGTGTGGTCGGCCGACTCAGTGATCAATGGCTTCATGGGAACGTCGCTCTCGGCGTTTGCCCGGTTTGCCCCGTTCGTGAGCTTTTATCTGGCTGGCTATCTGCTACGTGAGAGCTATGCCAAGCGCGAGCATGTGAAGTGGCATGTGCTTGGACTGGTCACCTGCATGGCGTTGCTGGCAGGGATCACTGGGTTGCTCTCGATGAAACTGGGCTTCGCGTGGTATCCGTCGGTATCGCTGGTGCTGTATGACTTCCTTT
>JAKORQ010000128.1 GCA_029777755.1 Planctomycetota bacterium | reverse complement strand
GCTGGAGGCCGACAGCGGCACGGTCACCTTTGAGGGCAAGCACTACCACGCAAAAAATCCCGCCGAGGCGGCGGCCAACGGCATTGCCATGGTGCATCAGGAGCTCAACGTCGAGCCGTATCTGACGATTGCGGAGAATATTTTTCTGCACCGCGAGGACACCACCGGTCCGTTCCTCAACAAAAAAGCGACGCTGGCCCGCGCGCAGGAGATCCTTGATAAGTACAACTTCGGCATGCCGGCCAAAACCGAGATGAAGCAGCTGCCGCTGGCCAAGGCGCAGATGGTGGAGATCATCAAGGCCGTCAGCCAGAACGCGCGCCTCATCATCATGGACGAACCCACCTCCTCGCTGGACAGCGAGGAGACCGAGCATCTGTTCAACACAATCCGCAACCTGCGCTCGCAGGGCAAGACGATCATCTACATCTCCCACCGCATGGAAGAGATCTTTGAGATCTGCGACGACTACACCGTCTTCCGCGACGGCCGCTCGGTCGGCTGCGGCAGGGTGGCGGATATCACCACCAGGGATCTGGTCACCCTGATGGTGGGCCGCGAGGTCAAAAACATCTTCCCCAAGGTCGACTGCCCGATCGGCGAGGTCGAGCTGGAACTGCAGAACCTGACCGGCAAGGGCTTCAAGGACATCAGCTTCCAGGTCCACCGCGGCGAAATTCTCGGCCTGACCGGGCTGGTCGGCGCCGGGCGCAGCGAGACCGTGAGCGCGATCTTCGGCCTCATCCCGCCGACCTCCGGTAAGATTCTGCTGGAGGGCAGGGAACTGCACAGCCACACGCCCACCCAGGCGATCGCCAGCGGCATCGCCATGGTCAACGAGGACCGCAAGAAGTATGGCCTCTGCCTGATGCGCTCGCTGCGCGAGAACATCTCGTTGCCCAACCTGCGCTCCCGCCAGAAAAAGCTGCTGCTCAACCAGAAGCGCGAGAAAAAGGAATGCGCCGATTTTGCCAGGGAGATGACCGTCAAGTCCGCCGGGCTGGAGATTGAAGCCTCCAGCCTCTCGGGCGGCAATCAGCAGAAGGTCGTCCTCGCCAAGTGGCTGATGGCGCAGCCCAAGGTGCTGATCCTCGACGAGCCGACGCGCGGCGTCGACGTCGGCGCGAAGGCTGAAATTCACACCCAGATCTGCAAGCTCGCCGCCTCCGGCATCGCCATCATCATGATCTCCTCGGAACTGCCCGAGATCATGGGCATGAGCGACCGCATCCTGGTCTATCACGAGGGACAGCTCAACGGCGTGATCATGCGCAGCGAGATTTTGTCCGGTGCCGCCACCCAGGAGACCATCCTGGCCAAAGAATTCGGACAATAAGAAGGAGCGAAAGAGGAAATGAACACCCTGGAGAAAAAGAAAGACAAGATGAAGATCGACCAGACCGACCGGACGCTGTTTATGCGCCGCTACGGCATCGGCCTGGTGCTGATCGCCATGTGTGTGGTGCTGACCATTGCCACCCCCAACTTCACCAAGACCACCAACCTGCTCTCGATCCTCAACTCGGTGGCGGTCAACG
>JAKORQ010000127.1 GCA_029777755.1 Planctomycetota bacterium | reverse complement strand
TAATCGGATCGAATTCTTCGGTGCCTTCCTCGGTTTTTTCGCTCCCAAGTCCGGGAGTTTTAGCCCCTTTTTGGTGTCCTTTTTTGCCATTTTTCCTCCTGGAACAAGATTGGAACAACGTTCAGATTTCCACGGGGCCGGATTCGTCTGGTCGCGCGTGCGCGCGTGACGCGCGCGCGTTATTCTGTGGCGGCGTTCCCGTTCCCGCTGCCAAAGCCTCCCGGACCCGTTTGTTGTACCGACTAACTGATGAAATGGCGATGTCCAATTTCTCGGCCGCCTCTCGCACGGTCATGCCACCGATCTCGGTCATCTCGTAGCAGCGCACGACATGAGGGCCAAGGGTGTCGCGCAGCTCGTCGAGGCGCTTCGCCAGGTCCTCTTTGCTCATCTCGGGCTCTGCCTGCTCGCCGAAGAACTTGGCCGAACGGATCATCTCCGGGAAGTCATCGAACCGGACCATCTCGCTGCGGAACAGGCCGTTCTCCTTGCCGGTGCCTACCAGGGCGGCGATGTGCGCCACGCTGGTGCTCTTGGCGCTGTCATCACCCCGGTCGATGCGGTCCCATATCTCGTACAGGTGCGGCGTGTACGGCCCCAACATGCGCTGCAATTCTATCCTATCACGACCGCCCAGGCCGGTCTTGAAGATGGTCAGCGGGCTCTCGCGGAACGCCGGGTCGAGGTCCATGTAGCGCTGCCAGGAGAAGATGCAGAGCACCAGGCCGCTCTTCCGGCCACTGGCCTCTCTGGCCAGGTGGCGCAGCCGCTGGAACTCGCCCACCAGCTCGGCCTGCTCGTAGACCTTGCGCGAGGAGGCATATTGCATGGCATCATCGATGAGCAGGAGCTGGACCGGCCTATCGTCCAGCACGGCGATGGCGACGCGCAGATCGTCGGTGTAGATGATGTGCACGTTATCGCGTCCGTACTGTTTGCAGGCACGCCAGGACAGCCACTTCATCAGCTCTGATTTGCCACTGCCAGGTTTCCCGACGATGCAGACGTGCTGGAGGCGTACCATGTGCTTGGGGAGTGTCGGCAGCATGCGGGACAGGACCTCCTCGGTGATGTCCCTCGGACGCCACTTCAC
>JAKORQ010000126.1 GCA_029777755.1 Planctomycetota bacterium | reverse complement strand
TACACCTCATTTGAGCTGGCGAAGTATGAGCTTTGCTTCCGCTGCCATGAGGCGTCGATGGTACTGGAAGAGAAGTCAGGCAAGACAGGTTTCCGCGACGGCGAGAGGAACCTTCACTTTGTGCACGTAAATCGCAGTGAGAAGGGACGAACCTGCCGAACTTGCCACGAGATCCACGGCAGTGACCTGCCGCGCCACATCGCCAGTTCCGTCCCGTTTGAGGGATCGAACTGGGCGATGCCGATCGAGTATGAGCAGTCGCCGGATGGCGGAAGCTGCGCCCCGGGGTGTCATGCCCCGAAAACCTACGTCCGCGGCGATGCGAGCGCCGCGATAACGCGAGGTACGAAATGAGATCGATGCTGATGATACTTCTGGTGATGCTGCTGGCGGCCGGGGTGCAGGAGGCCCGAGCGGCGGCGAGCCGTCCCACCGAGGCAGTGCCGATGGCAAGTTGTGTCTCGGCCGACTGCCACGGCGACGTAAAGAGCCACCGCGTGCTCCATGGCCCGGTGAATGTCAACGCCTGCGATTCCTGCCACACGCTCACGGACGCGGCCAGCCACAGCTTCAAGCTCGCGCGTGAGGGGAAGGAGCTGTGCACCTTCTGCCATGATATCACCACCGATGATGCCCCTGTCGTGCATCGCCCGGTGCTCGATGGCGAATGCTCAAGCTGCCACAACCCGCATGGAGGCAAGTCGCGGGCGATGACGCGCGGGGCGAACATCCGCGAGGCATGCCTCTCCTGCCACAAGGATGCTGATGAGGGAATGAAGTTTGTGCACGGCCCCTCGGCCGCGGGCGCGTGCGACAGTTGCCATCTCTCTCACAAGTCCAACTTCAGGAAGCTGCTGACGATCGAGGGCAATGAGCTGTGCTTCGATTGCCATCGCGACATGCGCCGGCAACTGGCGCAGGCGAATGTCGTGCACAAGCCGGTAGAGGGCAACTGCCTGGATTGCCACGATCCGCACTCATCCAACTTCACCATGCAGACCAAAGCGGCCCCGGCCGACCTGTGCCTCTCCTGCCACCAGGCCGACATGAAAACCGCGCTGGCCGGCAAGCACAAGCACAGCGTGGTCACCAACGACCAGGCCTGCATCAACTGCCACACCTCGCACGGCAGCCAGCTTGCGGACTTGATGAAGGATGAGCCGATCAACATCTGCATGCAGTGCCACTCCAAGCCGCAGCAGGCCCCTGATGGGCGCAAGGTTGCCGGCGTGCCGGAGGTGAATGATCCCAAACTGATCAAGCATGGACCGATCCGCGATGGCAACTGCAGCGGCTGCCACTCGACGCACGGCAGTGATGTGCAGTTCCTGCTGGCAAAGACATACCCCGCGGCGTTCTATCAGCAGTATGCCGATGAGAAGTATGAACTGTGCTTCTCCTGCCATGACCGCCAGCTCGTGCAGACGGCCGAGGCCCGCGGACTGACCAACTTCCGCAACGGCGAGCAGAACCTGCATTACCTGCACGTGAATCGCGAGAAGGGACGCAACTGCCGCTCCTGTCACAGCACGCACGCAAGCCCCAATGAACTGCACGTGCGCGAGAGTGTGCCGTTTGGGAAGTGGCAGATGCCGATCGGATACCAGAAGACGCAGACCGGCGGCTCCTGTGCCCCGGGTTGCCATGAGCCATACGAATACGATCGCGATACTCCGCGCGTGTACAATACGGCCGCGGCCGAGAAGGAGCTGTGATCTTGCTTAGCAGACGATCTATCGCGATGGTTCTGTCGGCGGCGCTTTTGCCGATGCCGCTGCTTGCCGGTGTCGCCCAGACGCAGCCCGCCGATGTGCAGTGGACAGGCAAGGCCGGCGAGAAGGAGATCCGCATCCCGGCCGGTGATCGCCCAACCGTGCTGCTGTTCATCCGCGCCCAGCAGCGACAGAGTGATGAACTGCTGCGGCAGGCATCGGCAATCGGCACGGGCGATGCGCAGGTGGCGGTTGTCTTCAGCGGACCAACGGCCGCCCACCAGGCACACCTGCTTGGCGAGAATCTCAAGTACAGCGCCATCATCGACC
>JAKORQ010000125.1 GCA_029777755.1 Planctomycetota bacterium | reverse complement strand
GAGTGAAGGCATCCTTGAGAAGGGCGAGTTCGACGAGCCTGAGAATGTGAAGATCGGCGACGAGGTGCAGGTGCTCGTCGAGGAAGTTGATGATGAGAACGACACCGTGCGCATCTCCAAGCGCAAGGCGGATCGCATCATCAACTGGGAAGCGATCATGAAGTCCAAGAAGGAGGGCGACCCGGTTGCCGGCAAGGTGACCAAGAAGATCAAGGGTGGCCTGCTCGTGGACATTGGTGTGCCGGTGTTCCTGCCTGCCAGCCAGATCGATATTCGTCGTCCCGGCGAGATCAGTGACTGGATCGGCCGCACGATCGACGCGGTTATCCTGAAGATTGACGAGGAGCGTCGCAACATCGTCATCTCCCGCCGCAAGCTCATCGAGCAGCAGCGCGAGGAGATGAAGAAGAAGACCTTCGAGACGCTGCAGGTTGGCCAGCTCGTCAAGGGCGTGGTCAAGAACATCGCCGACTTCGGCGCGTTCATCGACCTGGGCGGCGTGGATGGCCTGCTTCACATCACCGACATGAGCTGGGGCCGCATCAATCACCCCAGCGAGATGCTGAAGATCGACCAGGAGATCGAGGTCAAGGTTCTCCAGATCGACAAGGAGAAAGAGAAGATCGCCCTGGGCCTGAAGCAGAAGGATGCTTCGCCCTGGGAGAACATCGAGACCAAGTACCCGGTGGGCGCGATCGCCGATGCCGAGGTGGTCAACATCATGTCTTACGGCGCGTTCTGCAAGTTGGAGGATGGCGTCGAGGGCCTGGTGCACATCTCGGAGATGTCCTGGACCAAGCGCATCAACCATCCCTCGGAACTCATCGCCGTTGGCCAGAAGGTCAAGGTCAAGGTCCTCGAGATCAACAAGGAGAAGCAGGAGATCTCGCTGGGCATGAAGCAGGTCGAGGAAAACCCCTGGGAGAAGGTCGCCGAGAAGTATCCTCCCGGCTCGGTGGTCGAGGGCAAGGTCCGCAACATCGCCAACTACGGCGCGTTCGTGGAGATCGAGGAAGGCATCGACGGCCTGCTCCACGTCTCGGACCTGTCTTGGACGAAGAAGGTCGGCCACCCCAGCGAGGTGCTCAAGAAGGGCGACCTGGTTCGCGCCGTCGTATTGTCGGTCGACCAGGAGAAGCAGCGTATCGCCCTGGGCCTCAAGCAGATGCAGGAAGACCCGTGGGTCACGGTCATCCCGGCCAACTACCGCCCGGGCATGGTCGTCAAGGGCCATGTCACGAAGATCGCCAACTTCGGCGTGTTCGTCGAACTGGAGCCCGGCCTCGAGGGTCTGCTGCATATCTCGGAAATCTCCGACCAGAAGATCGAGAAGCCCGAGGAGGCCCTCAAGGTCGGCCAGGAGCTGGATGTCAAGATTCTGCGCGTCGACAGCGACGAGCGGAAGATCGGCCTCTCGCTCAAGCGTGCCCAGTGGGCCAAGGAAGAGGAAGCTCGCGAGGAAGCTCGCGCCGAGCGCACGAAGGCCAAGGGTCTTCGCGGCGGTCTGGAAGGCGGCGACATGGGCGAGGGCCTTGGCAGCCTGAGGCTCGGCTAAGAAGTCGATTCCTTTACTGTTAGTGTGAAATCAACCCGGCCGCGCTGGCATATGGTCAGCGCGGCCGGCTTTTTGAGGCATCCACAGCAACCTGGTGTCGCGCCGAGAATTTGATAAGCCGACACACCGCCGTATACTGCGCGTCGTGAATAGACCCAACATCGTCCTGATTTGCGTCGATCAGTGGCGCGGTGATTGCCTCAGCGTTGCTGACCATCCAGTCGTACATACTCCCTACCTGGACCAGTTGGCGCTCTCCGGGGTGCGCTTCGAGAAGGCGTACAGCTCCTGTCCCACCTGCATCGCCGCCCGCGCGGGGCTGTTCACAGGATTGATGCCGTGCTCACACGGGCGGGTCGGCTACAGGGATGGCGTGCCCTGGAACTACAGCACGACCCTCGCAGGTGAGCTAACCCGCGCTGGTTACCAGACGCAGGCGATCGGGAAGATGCACGTCTATCCCGAGCGCAACCAGGTGGGATTCCAGAACGTGATACTGCACGATGGGTTCCTGCACTACGCCCGCCAGCATCATCGGGACATCGCCAGCATCGACGATTACATCCCCTGGCTGCGCGAGAAGAGTGGGCGATTCGACGCCGATTACTTCGAGCACGGGGTGAACTGCAACAGCGTCGTCGCCCGGCCATGGGACAAGGAAGAATACCTGCACCCGACGAACTGGGTTACCAGCCAGTCGATCGACTTTCTTCGCCGGCGCGACCCCACCAAGCCGTTTTTTCTGTTCATGAGCTATCACCGGCCACATCCCCCGTACGATCCGCCGGCCTGGGCGTTTGAGATGTACCTCAATCGACAGATGCCGCCGCGACCGGTGGGCGACTGGACGGCGTATTACGATCGTTTTGCCCAGCCGAGAAATCCGCAGGCGCCGGTGGGGGATATCGACCCGGCGGTGCTGCATCGCGCCCTGGCGGGCTACTACGGCCACATGACGCACATCGATCACCAGGTGAATCGCTTCATCGAATCGCTGCGCGACTATGGTGTTGGGGATAACACCTGGATCATCTTTACTTCGGACCATGGTGAGTTGCTGGGGGATCATCATCTGTTCCGCAAGTCTTTGCCGTATGAAGGCTCGGCACGGATACCCATGCTGATATGCGCACCAAGGTCGGCAGGGCTGGCGGCCGGGAGTGTCTGCCCCGAGGTGGTCGAGCTGCGCGATGTCATGCCGACACTGCTGGATATCGCAGGGGCGCCGATCCCCGGGAGCCTGGATGGGCGATCGATGTTGCCACTGGCACGTGGCCAGGATGTGAAGTGGCGATCGCACATTCACGGCGAGCACGTCTACCGTGATGAGAGTGTCCACTGGGTGACCGATGGCAGGGAGAAGTTCATCTGGCACAGCGGCAGCGGCCGGGAGATGTTCTTCGACCTGACTAACGATCCGCAGGAACTGCACGACCTCTCACAGGAACAGCAGTGCGCCCAGCGCCTGGCGCACTGGCGTTGTGTGCTGATCCAGGAATTGGCCGGTCGGGAGGAAGGTTTCAGCGATGGCAGGCAGCTGATTACCAGCCGGCCGGTGAAGCCGGTACTGTCGGTCTGCCCAGGTCAGTTGGATTGAGGATGTTGCACACGATGGTGACTGCACAGCGTATTTGTCGTTGCGCGTGGTCGATTGGCCGGGCGTGGGTGTTGATCGTGCTGCTGTTCGCGGTGGCCGCACAAGGCGCATCGATCGACAATCGGACCATGGACGTGACGCGCCGCTGGTTTGAAGCCAACGCCGCGCGCTCGCCCATGTCAGGAGCCTACATAGACGAGCGCAAGGGTCGCCTGCGAATCCTTGATGAGGCTGCGGCACTGTTGCCGAAGGAGATTTGGAACGAATACCGCGCAACATGGAATGATCCTGCCAGGGCCCAGCGCAAGAGAGAGCTGGAGCAGACCAATCCAATTCTCTACTACTTTCGGCAGGCCGAGCTGAAGGCACTGGAGGAGATCAGGAACACTCGCGTTGAGCGCGGAGTGCAGGTCTGGGCGATGTACAACATGGGTCTGATCGTGAAGACGCCGCGGACTGTCTTTGCGATCGACCTGGTGCAGAGCGACCCGGACGCCTTCGCTGAGGTACTGGACTTCATCGTGATCTCCCACGTGCACCCAGATCATTTTTACAATCACATCTCATGGAAGCTGAAGGAGAAGGGGCCGCGGTTCAAGGTATATGGGCCGCTCAATGTGGGGGCGGCCAATGAGAAGGTCGGCCAGGGCAAACCGTATGACACGGATGAGCAGTTTGGCGATGTCTACGAGTACACACATGGGGATGTGTCGCTGCGTTTTGTGATGTCGTTCCAAACGGTGGGCTACAAGACGGCATACGGCACTGCGAGAAAGCGAGAGCCAAACCTGATCGCCCGCATCACCTGCGGCCAGAAGGGGGATGGTGCAGGTGAGGGATTCACGATCATCCACTGCGGCGACAGCGTGCAGGGCGCTCATGCCAAGCTAGCGAAGGATCGGGCAGATGTTGACCTGCTGGTCTGTCACGGCGGGCTTGGCAAGACCGGCCTGCGCTGGCTGGTGCGTGACGTTGGGGCAAAGCTGACAGCGCTGGCGCACGCCAACGAGCTTGGCCATGGCGCAACCAAGTGGCCATACGTGGTGAACGAGGCTGCTCGATGGAAGAGCTTTTACGCCGACAAGATCGAGAACCCTGACGAGGAGATCAGCATCCATTTCCCCGCCGACAGGACCACGTCACTGGCGTGGGGAGAAAGGATCGAGCCGTGAAGCGGGTGGCGTGCTGCTGGTCACCTTACCGATAGAAAAGGCGCCAGGACACAAACCGGGTGGCTCGTGTCCTGGCGCCTGGTACTTGGGTGTCCCTGAGCACTACCTGCTGACGATGCGGTAGATCGCCGACCTCCACAGGGGCAGATCGATCTCAAGTCCCGTGTTCCTCAGATCCTGGACAGTGCCGCTGAACACGCTCCTGCCGCTCTCGTCGAGCAACTCGAACTTGCCGGTGCGGTTGAGCATCGGGTAAGCCCTGGTCGGATTCGATCCGCCGTCCAGGCGACGGTAGACGATCAGGTGCTCTGTTCCCTCGATCAGTTGCAGCTCGCGCGGCGTCTTGCGGTCTGAAGGGACGCCAACGCTGTCCAGGAACTCCGCCAGCCTGTCGGCCGTGAGTTCCTCGGCGTTATCCAGCCAGAGGGTGGGCACGCCGGTTGACTGGAGTATCGCCGAGGTCTTGGGGTCGAGGTTTCGCTTGTCGACGATGATGGCCTTGTACTTCAGCGACTCAGCTGTCTCGACAACCTGCTCGATCCCCACCGGCATCTCGGCCGCCCCGATGTACCTGACCTGATCGTCGGTCATGTAGTGGACATGCTTCAGGTGCAGATCCAGCACAGCCTTGGCAAAGGGGATGCAGGCGTGGTTGTAGCCGTTGGTGCTGGGCACTGCTTCAGGGTGCTGCACGAACAGGATATCGGCATGCTGCCGATCGATCGGGCCGGCCTCATATACCGGGGCAAAGCGGTTGAACAGCTTGTGGTATACATCAACGAGGGGGATGAACCCGCCCTTGTTGCCCCACATGGTCCACTCAAGACGCCCGATCATGCCGGAGGCGTATTCCTGCACCAGCTGTGCCTCGATAAGAATGGAGGCCGCTTCCACGAATGAGCGATCCGGAAGGACCATCTCCGCGCCATGGGCGCCGGTTTCGCCATTGTATATCGGATAGTCGACAGCCGAGAAGGGCATCATCACGGCCGTGAACGCCCAGCCGAACGTGCCTTCTGATTCACGCGCCAGCCACGGCTCGCGCATCGTCTTTGCGTCGGGGCGAAGCGGAACCGGGCCATTGGCCTGGTAGAAATGCGGGGCAGCGCCGGTCACGCGATCCGGAGGCAGCCAGGTAACCGACGCCAACAGGTTGTTGTGGCTCCAGGAAGGCCCGAGCGAGAAGGTCATCATCTCCGGGTCTTCCTCTGCGATCGCCCGGGCGCACAGGTCGACGATCCGGCGCCAGTTGGCTTCAACTGCCATGAACTTGGTATGAGGCTCGTTGAAGGGAACCTCAATCCCCAGCACGTTGGGATTGCCCTTGAAGTGCCTTGCCGCCCAGCGGTGCGAGTTGAGCAGGGCTTCCACATGCATGGGGTTGGCAAGGTCGAATTCCCCCCGCTCGGTGGGGGAGGGGGCAAGGTAGGCGGCCGCCGTGCCCGGCTTGCCGGTGCCGCGATCCTGCTCGACCCCGCCGAGGAAATAGCGGTAGGGATCGGTCGCCATGCCGTGCCAGTCGATGACGGTGTAGATCCCCATCTCACCGGCCAGGGCGACGAAATAGTCGAGATTGTCGACGAAGTCGGGATCCATGTTGTGCTTGCGCATCACCTGGGCGTACTCAGGGCTGTCGGGCAGAACCCCGAGCGCGGGCTGGATCATGCCAAAGTCCATCGACACTCTTGCCACGCGCACACCGAAGCTCTTCATCTCCACGACATCGCGCGCCACCATCTCGTAGTCGGTACGCCGGCTCAGGCCAAGCAGAAAACGCGTGTAGTTCGCGCCGACGAAACCGAACCGCTTGCCTTCGCGGACCAGGTCTGGTCCCACTCGCTTTACCGGCGGACAGCTTTTTCCCGTTAGGGGTGGATAGACGAAAAGCCGCTGCGCGGGGCTGAATTCCTCCCCGCTGTCGACTGGCTTTGCTGCCACCATATACGCTACGGCCGGCTGAAGTTCGTTGGCTGATATGGCCAGCTCGAAACGACCTTCCCGGACGGAAGCCTGCCTTTCCACCACGCTCGCCTTTTCACTGTCGGGAGTGAACTGGAGCGTCACCTGCTCAACGCCGGGGGCGGCCGAGCCGGAGATCTTCACTCCGGGTGAGAGACGCAAAGCGGCCGGGTCGATCGGATCAACCAATACTCGTCCCTCGCGTGCGATCGAAAGCCGACGAATGCGATATTCACCGGGCTTGTCGAAGCTCAGCAGCAGCCCGTTGATGTTCGCCCCGGGCTTGAGCGAAGGAATGCCCAGGCTCACGCGGACAGGCGCGGAAGGTGAAAGCGAGAGCGGATCGCTGCTGACCCACTCACCGCTTTCACCATCCACTCGCCATTGAACTGCCACCCTGGTCTGGACCGGTTGGGCCGACTCGATCTCCAGCACGATCTTTCCTCTTGCGTCGCCGATGAGTGCATGCTGCGGCGTCATGGGAAGGTGCCGCGGGAACCACCAGGCTCCCTGCACGGGCGCCTGCTCCCCGGCAAGGAGGAGCATCGGTCGGCCATCAGGAGAGACGGCGGCATCGAGTCGCTCCATCCTGGCCGATCCCATGGATGCGACTCCTCCGCCTCTTCCTCCCTGCGGGATGGGATAGAGCTGCTCAACGTCGGCCAGCAGCATCGGCTCAGCGGCGAGGGCGGTCTGCGTCCCACGGGCCAGCAT
This sequence comes from Planctomycetota bacterium, assembly GCA_029777755.1. Classification (GTDB taxonomy): domain Bacteria; phylum Planctomycetota; class Phycisphaerae; order Tepidisphaerales; family Tepidisphaeraceae; genus CAIQIQ01. Next base: position 11,611 of record JAKORQ010000125.1, on the reverse strand, counting down.
GGCCAGGGTGAAAAGGATGGCGACAAGCGCCGATACAGCATTCAACTTCATGTGCGTCTCTCCTGTGATCCAATCGTCCAGCTACGCAGGGCACAAGCGCCATGATGGCGTTAGTTGAGGTCCTTGTATGGCTCGGGGTCGGGGTTGCCCATCAGGGTCTTCAGCGACTTGTCAGTCTTCTGGCCCGGCAGAGTGTTCGGACTGAGCATCCCCTGCGTGAAGGCGCCAAGCTGAACGGTTTCAGCGTGGCCATCGCCAAACAGCACGTTGGTGGCGGTATCACCCTTCTCGCGGAAACGTATGTTGCCGCCTGGCGGGAACCGCATTGTGGTGCCAAGCGACGCGTCATCGCGATTGCCGCCGTTAAGGACGATCGGGGCATTGGGATTGACCACGTTCTCACGATACTGCCGGTTTCCGAACATGAACCCGCCGTTTACCTGCCAGGCGACCAGTTCGCAGCGTCCCTTGCGATACTCGCCCAGCATTTGGGCGCCATCAAAGATCACGGCAATCTCTGTCGGGGACGGCTTGAGCTGGGTCATCTTGTAGGACTTGACGAAATACTGACCCCCGAAGTTGCGGTTGACGGCCGGCATCACCACCGGATTGGCGGTGTAGTGCAGGTTTCCCATGGGGGCGTCTGCCTCGGCATAGGGCGAGACGGCCCTGGCCGAGGGGCATTGCAGCACCCTGGGCTTGTCAGCCTGCCAGGTCTTGACCTGCTTGCCCAGGTATGGCGAAACCAGCAGGTGCCAGCCGTGGTCATCGCTCCAGTTGATCGGGAAATAGTCGTTGTTTTCCTGCGCATACATGTGCAGCGCAGTGCCGATCTGGCGCAGATTCGACAGGCACGCCAACGCCTGCGCCGCCTGCCGCGCCTTGTTGAGAGACGGCAACAGTATCGCGACCAGGAGTGCTATGATGCCGATTACTACCAGCAACTCGACCAGGGTAAATCCACGAGAGGATTTGTTGTGACGCATGGTGTTCTCCTTTGCAAGAGCCTCCGGATGATGTGACGGTTTCTCCTCACTTAGTTGACATGACCAGCGGCAGCCCGAACGGTGCTAACTCCACTGGCTTGTCAATCTCGTTTTCAAACAGTGCCGGTACACGTGTTTCGTTCGCGGGTAGCCGTTGCCCGGCTCTCATGGCGCGGATTCCGCAGATTGCCGCTTCGATGACATGGCGGGCGTGGAACCCGACGCGTTGTATCGGGACAGAACTGGGTACCGGCCACGGCCAGTTGCAATGGGCGATCACGTCTATGTCCTCGCCGATCCTGATTCCGCATTCCAGCAGGCCAGCGATGGCGTGCTCGGTGATGTTGTCGTCTATGATGATCAGCCCGTCTGGACGCTCGTTGACCGGGTAGTCCATCAGGAGGCTGATTATGTAACGAACCGCATAGACATTGTCCCGGCCGGCCACCTGGTACCACGATGGCCGATGGGGTATCCCGTATTGCTCAAGCCATCGCCGGGGAAACTCGTGGTTTCCCCACATAACCAGAACGGCGATGCGCTTGCGATTATTGGCCCGGAGCCACTGGACCATACGATCCATCATGTGCCTTGAGTCAACGGAGGCCGACGGCACGTGGCCGGTCTGTGGCCAGCCGCATATGTACATCCTCGGGACGGAATCGGGGATCAGCCTGCTGTTATGGCAGATGGCGTGGCAGCAGGGGGCCAGGAGAACCCCGGCGAGGCGATGCGCCCTGGCATCGGCAGCCAGCCGCTGGTAACCCTGAGTTCCCGGCCCTCGCGCAATGTCGTGATAAAAGCTGAATCGCAGATCGTTCCGCTCTCGTGCAAGTGCATCCGCCTCATTCTGCAGGGCGGTGTAGAACCTCGGCCACTGCCGGGAGGATGGATTGTCCGCAAACACAATCCCAAATCGGCTCAAGTGCGGCGAGCGGTCGGATACGTACATTCCCCGGCGATCCAGGGAATAGATGAATCCTTCCCGCTTCAGTTGATTGATCGCCTCGCGAACAACACCACGGCTGACGCCAAACTCTCGCTCAAGCTCCGGGTACGATGACAGCCGCGACTCCGGCTTCATGCGGGCGACGATCCGGGCGCGCAGCAGGTCGGTCACCTTTTTTGCCTTGGTAGGCTTCTCTGCCACCTGGGCGCTGGCCGTCGTGTTTGTGCGATCTGTGTCTGTCATATGACAATCTGAAATGACACAGAAAGTCTAACTACCAATACAGGAAATCGCAACACAAATTGTGCGTACTCTTTTGACGTCCCATCCTTGCGGGAACGATCGTCACCTTTGGCCCGGCTGCTCCTTTGACGAGCCTGCCTAAACATGCTCCAATCGGCGGCGTTACTGTGATCCATGTTTCGTATCTGTTCTCGGAGATACCCAAATGCATGACTGGGAGAATCCCAAGGTAATCGGTCTGAACCGGCTTGCGCCGCGCGCGTTCTTCCTGCCGTTTGCCGATGAGGCCTCAGCCCTCAGTGGCGAGAGGGCCGACACACCGTTCTTCGCCTCGCTCAATGGCGTCTGGAAGTTCCACTATTCCCCCACGGTGGCCGAAGCCCCGGCAAATTTCTTTGAGACAGGCTTTGATGTCTCCGGCTGGGATGACCTGACGGTTCCCAGCAACTGGCAACTCCATGGCTACGGGCGTCCTCACTACACCAACGTCCAGTACCCGTTCCCCGTCGATCCGCCGCGTGTGCCCACCGAGAACCCCACCGGCTCGTATCGCCGCGATTTCTGGATCCCCGAGACATGGGATGGCCGGCAGATCGTGCTGCGCTTCGAGGGTGTCGACTCGGCGTTCTACGTCTGGGTCAACGGCAAGCAGATTGGATTCTCCAAGGGCAGCCGTCTTCCCGCGGAGTTTGATATCACTTCGGCGGTGAAGCCCGGCGCCAACACCATCGCCGTTCGCGTCATGCAGTGGTCCGACGGCACCTACATGGAAGACCAGGACATGTGGTGGCTATCGGGCATCTTCCGCGATGTCTACCTGCTGGCGATGCCCCAGGTGCAGGTGAAGGATGTCTTCATCCGCACAGAGTTCGACAAGAAATACAAGGATGCCACGCTGCGCGTCACCGCAAAGGTGGCCAACACCCGCGGCACCGGCGTGCATGACTACAAGCTTTCAGTGCAGCTCTTTGACGCCGAGCGACAAAAGGTCGCCCGCACGGTCACCAAGTCGGTATCGGTCGGCGGTGGCGAGACGACTTCGGTTGAGCTGACCGTACCTGTGGAAAAGCCGCGCTGGTGGACGGCCGAGACTCCCTATCTCTACACAACGCTGGTGACGCTGAAGGATGAGTCCGGAGAGGTAGTGGAAGTCGTACCGCAGCGAACCGGCTTCCGCCAGATCGAGATCGGCAACGACGGTGTGTTCCGCGTCAACGGCAAGCCGATCAAGATCAAGGGCGTGAATCGCCACGAGCACCATTGCGACTATGGCCGGGCGGTGCCGATGGAGGCCATGATCCGCGACATCCTGCTGATGAAGCAGCACAACGTGAACACGGTCCGCACCAGCCACTATCCGCCGGATCCGCGCTTCCTTGAGCTGTGCGACTTCTACGGCATGTGGGTGATTGACGAGTGCGACCTTGAGACCCACGGCTTCATGAACGCCGAGTCTGGCAAGAACGAGCGGACCTGGACTGGAAATCCCACCAACGACCCCGAATGGGAAGAGGCCTGCGTCGATCGCATGCAGCGGATGGTGGAGCGAGACAAGAACCATGCCTGCGTGATCATGTGGTCGCTGGGCAATGAGGCCGGCTTTGGCGTGAACCACGAGGCGATGGCCAGGTGGACAAAGAGCTATGACCCGACGCGCCCGATCCACTATGAAGGCGACAAGGGGCTGATGGTCGCGGACGTCTACAGCCAGATGTACCCGGAGCCTGCGAATGTGCGCAAGTTCGGCGAGGCCAGGGAGGCGATGCCTTTCTGGGGCTGGGGTGATGGCCACAAGATCGAGCCGGAGAAGTACGGCAAGGTTCCGTACATCCTGTGCGAGTACGCCCACGCCATGGGCAATGGACCGGGCGGACTGAAGGAGTATTGGGAGGCGTTCTATTCCAGCCCGCGCATCATGGGCGGTTGCATCTGGGAGTGGATCGACCACGGCATTCGTGTGAAGACTGCCGACGGCAAGGAGTACTTTGCCTACGGCGGCGACTTTGGCGACAAGCCCAATGACTACAACTTCGTCACTGACGGCCTGATCTTCCCCGACCGCATCCCTTCTCCGGGGCTGATTGAATATAAGAAGGTGATCGAGCCCGTGGTGGTGGAGGCGATTGACGCGGCCGCCGGCAAGTTCCGCGCTACCAACCGATACGACTACATCAACATCGAGCACCTGGCCTGCAACTGGCAGTTGCTTGAGGACGGCGTAGTCATTGCCAGCGGCAAAGCCGACGTGTCGGCGGACGCCCAGAAGAGCACGGAGTTCAGGCTGCCCATCAGCAAGCCGACCAACTTGAAGCCGGGCGCTGAGTACATTGTGCACATTTCCTTTGCGCTGGCGCAGGCGACGCCCTGGGCGCCGGCCGGGCATGAACTGTCGTGGGCCCAGTTCCCGGTGGCATGGAAGGCGCCGGCCGCTCCCGTGATCCTGCGCGATACCATGTCCCGCGTGAGCATCGATCAGTGTGACACCAGCGTGGCAATCTGCGGCGCCAACTTCTCGCTTACCTTCGACAAGGTTCGCGCGGTGATCTCCTCGTGGCAGCATGCCGGCCTCAACATGCTCACCGCCGGCCCGAAGATGAACTTCTGGCGTGCGCCCACGGACAATGATCGCTCAGGCTGGCACGATCGCTTTACCGATAACTGGCGCAAGGATGGCCTGCACTGGCTGCAGCATCGCGTCGAGCAGGTTGAGGTGAAGACGATCGGCAAGAGCGCTGTGCAGATTCGTGCCCATGTCCGCATTGCTCCGCCAATCCACGGCGATCGCTCGTTCCAGACCGAGTATGTCTACAGCATCTTCGGCAATGGCGATGTCCTGATTGATACCCGCGTGACTCCGCAGGGACCGTTCTATAAGACGCTGCCTCGCCTCGGCCTGACCATGGCGCTGAACAAGACGCTGGATCGTGTGCAGTGGTATGGCAAGGGGCCAGGGGAGCAGTACCCCGATACCTGTCTGGCCGGCAAGATAGGCCGGTGGGAGGCCACCGTCGACGAGCTGTACACGCCATACGTGATGCCGCAGGAGAATGGCAATCGCATGGATGTTCGCTGGCTGGCTATGGGCAATGCCCGGGGTGAAGGCCTGATGGCCGTCGGGATGCCGACCATGAACTTCTCGGCCCACTGGTATACGGCGCAGCAGATGGAAGTTGCCGAGCATCAGCATGAGCTGGTGAAGAATGACTTCATCACGCTGAACCTCGATTACGCCCACTGCGGTGTAGGCACTGCAACCTGCGGACCCGCGACGTTTGAGCCTTACTGGCTCAAGCCGCAGCCGTTCAGCTTTGGCGTGTTGCTGCGTCCGTTCAGCCGCACGCTTGGCGACCCGGCCGGCATCGCCCGGCGTCTGCCGGAGCGGATCGACTAGTCCAGGCTCGTTCATGAAACATTCGGCCGCGCTGCGCGTCTAATAAGCGCAACGCGGCCGTTATCTTTTTGACCGGCGCGCTATAAGCTCGGCTACGAGGAGAGAGGAAAATGAACCAGATGCTTCTGATCCTGGCGTGCGTGGCGGCACTCATCACACTCCCGGCCTGCACGGCCGTCTCCGCCGCGGCACCGGACAGCACCACCGCTGTGAACAGGTTTGGCTCCGAGCTATACCGATCAATTGGCGGCGGCGAAGAGAATGTCTTCTATTCCGCGTACAGCATCCACAGCGCCCTGGCGATGACGCTGGCCGGCGCGCGCGGCCAGACCGCTGACCAGATGGAGAAGGTGCTGCATGTAGGCGATGCCTATACCGCTGCGCAGGGCCACAAGGACCTGGCCGAGCATCTGCGAAATGTAAGGCAGCGCCACGGTTTCGAACTGAACATCGCCAACAGCCTCTGGGGAGAGCAGTCGATCAACTATCGGCCTGAATTCACGACGATCCTCAAGGATCGCTACGGCAGCGAATTGTTCGAGGTTGACTACAAGACGGCCGCCGAGTCTGCCCGTGGGCGCATCAACAAGTGGGTGAGCGACCAGACGAAGGAGAAGATCCCGGAGCTGATTCCCGCCGGCATGCTCAATCCCCTGACGCGGATGGTGCTGGTCAACGCGATCTACTTCAAGGCGGCATGGCAAAGCCCGTTTGAGAAGTCTGCCACGGAGAATGGTGAGTTTCGCCTGGGCAGTGGTGAGACTGTTACGACGAAATTCATGAACCAGAGCCTGCGCACAAGGTATGCCGAGAATGACGATTTGCAGGTGCTGGAGCTTCCCTACAAGGGCGGCGCAAACTCTATGCTGATCTTCCTTCCCAAGACCGGCCGCGACATCTCGGCTGCGGAGAAGATGCTTGATCCCGAGGAACTGGCGAGAGCAATCGAGACGCTTCAGGCCCGCCAGGTCCAGGTGGCGTTGCCATCGTTCAGCATCCGCTTCAAGGTCGACCTCGCCAGGCAGCTTGCTTCTTTGGGCATGCCGCTGGCCTTTGCCGATGACGCGGATTTCTCCGGCATGACCAGGGATGAGAAGGTCATGATCTCCAACGTCGTGCATGAGGCATTCGTGGCGGTGGATGAAGCGGGAACCGAGGCAGCGGCCGCCACCGGCGTAGTCATGCGCGTTACCGCCATGCTGCCCCCGGAAGAGGCGGTGGTCTTCCGCGCTGACCATCCGTTCGTCTTTGCCATCCGCGACAACGAGAGCGGCGTATTGCTCTTCGCCGGCAAACTGATGAAGCCGGGAAACGACTAGCGCGGCGACTATTGCTGCTGGGCCGCGCCGATCGCCAGTGCGGAGAGCAACTGGATCGCAATCGGCAGGACATCGTCGTTGAAGTCGAACCGGGGATGGTGCATGCCGGGATAATCCATCACCGAGCTTGGCCGCAGCCCCAGGTGGATGAAGCAGCCGGGAATTTGCTCGAGGTAGTACGCGAAATCCTCGCCTCCCATGCTGGACGCCGGGGAGATCATGAAGCGATCTTCCCCGAAGTGCTCGGTGACGATCTGCTCAACGTACTTCACCATCTCCGGGTCGTTGATGGTAGGAGGGTAGCCCTCATGCCAGGTGAACTCCAGTTCCATGTCGTTGGCGTCTGCCACTGCCTGCAGTCGGCGATGGATGGCCTGCCTGACTGCTGCGCGAGTCGCCTGTGACAGGGTCCTGGCTGTGCCTTCCATCATTGCGGACTCGGGGATGATATTCGCCGCCGTTCCACCGCAGATTTTGCCGATGGTGACGACCACGGGGTCGACGGGATTGCTCTCGCGACTGACAACCTGCTGCAGCGAGATTATTGCTTCTCCCAGCGCAGCGATCGGATCGCGGCTGAGGTGAGGGTAAGCGGCGTGGGCTCCAGCACCGCGGAATGTCGCGATGAAGTTGTCCGTCGCCGCCATCAGCGGACCCGGCCGCGTCGCAATTGTCCCAAACGACAGCCCCGGCCAACCGTGCAGCCCGAAGATACACTGCGCCTTTGGACCGATCCTTCCATCCAGGGCGCCGGCGTTTACGATCCTCTTGGCGCCGCCGCCACCTTCCTCTGCCGGCTGAAAGATCAGCTTGACGCAAACGGGCAACTGTCTATCGCTTTCGAGCCTCTTTAGCACGGCTGCCGCCCCCAGCAGGCTCGCCATGTGTCCATCGTGGCCACACGCATGCATCCGCCCGGGATGTCTCGACTTGTAGGGCAGATCGTTCTGCTCCAGGATTGGCAGGCCGTCTATGTCTGCCCGCAGTGCGACGCACGGCAGGGATGGATCGCCAATGTGGCCAATGGTAGCGGTTGGTGCATCTGTCACCCCCGCCTCGAACGGTATTCCCAGCCGCGACAGCTCCTCGCGGATCATCGCTGCCGTCTTCTGTTCCTCGTAGCAGGTCTCGGGATACTGATGCAACTGCCGGCGAATCTCACGTGCCCGCTGCGCCAGCTCACTGGCGAGCCTGTCGAGTGTCTCCGGTGATGGAACTGTCTGCTTCGTCACCATGCCCATTATACTGCTCGCCGGGCTGGCTCGAGCAAGCTACCCACCGTTCTCTGGGCGGTGACGCGCTCAATCCTCACACGAACGAGCTTGCCTGTGAGATCCACCGGGGATTCAAAATGCACGGCAAAGTACCTCTCGCATCTTCCATGCTGCACGCCGGTCTGTAGCCATGCGGCGCTCTCCGGCACATCGCTGGAGTTGGGATGTTCAACGAGCAGTTCCACGCTCTCCCCGACGAACTGTGAACGGAACTGCAGCGATAGCTCATCACTGAGCTGCTGGAGCTGGTTCATTCGCTCGGTGACGATGCGCTGTGGAATCATCTGGCGCTTCCAGCGAGCGGCGGCCGTTCCCTCGCGCGGAGAGAAGGGAAAAGCATGCACATGTAGGAATTGGGCGTACCGAGCCATCTCCGTCGTCGCCGCGAAATCCTCATCCGTTTCGCCGGGGAAGCCCACAATTACATCGGTGGTTATGGCGGGGCGGTCAAAGGCGGCTCGGATATTGTCGATCATTCGGCGGTAATCGTCGGCCGAGTATTGCCGATTCATCTTCCTGAGAATGTCGGCCGAGCCGGACTGTAGCGGCAGATGAAAGTGGGGCACCACCTGAGGGAACGAGCGCAGCGTTTCTATTAACTCGGGCGTGGCATCCCCGGGTTCCAGGCTGGAGAGTCGCAGCCGCGCCAGCCCGGGTACCGACGTGCACAGTTCTTTAATAAGGCTGGCGATATGGGCCGAGGGCGACTCCTGCCGGCGATGCAGGGCGGTACCTTGTCCATATGCGCCGAGGAAGACGCCGGTGAGCACGATCTCCTGATGCCCGGCCGATACCATGTTGCGGGCCTCGGCAATTACCTCCTCCTGCGGCCTGCTCCAGAGGATAGGGCGGAGCTTGGGGATGATGCAGTAGGTGCAATGGGCGTCGCAGCCATCCTGAATCTTGAGGATGGCCCGCTGATTTCGAGGTTGCCGTTCGCTAAGTATGGGAAGCGATCGGCTATTCGATCGCTTTAGGGGCTGGAATTGAGTTGCCCCGAGCAACGCCGGCAACTGCTCCGCTAAAATACCCTGATGGCCGATGGCCGCGTTTTCGCCGAGCAATTCGGCGGCTTTGGTCTTATCAGACGTGGCCCAGCAGCCGATGGCGATAGTGTGGGGCGGATCGCCGGGTTTCCTGGGCCGGCGGGCGAAGCGCCGCAGGAGATTTCTGCTCTTGGCCGCGGCCTGTGAGGTGACGGAGCAGGTGTTGACGATCACGACGTCGGCATCCTTGCTTTCCGTCGGGGTGTATCCGAGGTTTTTGAGAAGCTGTTCAACCTGGAGGCTTTCATATTGGTTTACCTTGCACCCCAGGGTGATCACACGGTACGTCGGCATAGGGGGATTGTAGCGAGACGAAACGAAAGTATCTTCTTGGGTGGAAAGCTCTTCCGTAATGCAAGGCGGATGCTAATATAGCTCTAGAATGTCCGGCGGGTGGGTATATGGGTTCCGGAGGCTTTATCTTTAAACAGATGAGTTGCCGGATAGATTAGCCGCCTGTCAGAACGGAAAGCATTTCCCTGAAGCGCGCGTTGAGTGTAGCAGTGCCGATCATTATCGGCATGGGCCGCGATGACAGGAGATAGTATGGCAACGGCTCGTTATTCGTGGGGCATCGACATTGGCAACCGGGCGCTGAAAGCTATCCGGCTCACCCACACCGCGACAGGTGTTCGCATCGATGACTACGACGTCATCGAACATGAGCAGATTCTTTCGAACGCCGGCGACAATCGCGATTCGCTGGTAGCGGCTTCGCTTAGCACGTTTGCGGCGAAGCACAACCTCAAGAGCTGCAGCGTTGCTGTTGGCGTCAGTGGTCAGTCGAGCTTTGCCCGCTTCATCAAGCTCCCCCCCGTCGAGCGCAAGCAGATACCCAACATTGTCCGCTTCGAGGCCATCCAGCAGATCCCGTTTCCGCTTGAGGATGTTGAATGGTCGTACCAGCTTTTTGAAACGCCCGATTCGCCGGACGTCGAGGTGGGCATCTTCGCGATGCGCAAAGAGCTGGTAGCTCGCCATATCCAGCACTTCATGGACGTGAACATGAAGATCTCGGTCGTTCAGATGAATCCGCTGGCGGTATACAACGCCATGCAGTACGACGGCCGGCTCGGCGAGACCGCCATGATCATCGACATGGGGGCCGAGAATACCGACCTGATAATCGCCGACAATGACAGCGTCTGGCTCCGCTCTATCTCCATCGGCGGCAACAGCTTCACCGAGGCGCTGGTAAAGGCTTTCAAGCTGAACTTCCAGAAGGCTGAGGAACTCAAGCGCCAGGCCGGAACCAGCAAGTACACCCGCCAGATCTTCCAGGCGATGCGGCCGGTGTTCGGCGACCTGGTTAGCGAGATCCAACGCTCGATGGGCTTCTTCTCCTCCGTCCGCCGCGAAACCAGGATCAAGAAAATCATCGCTCTCGGTGGCACCTTCCGCCTGCCAAATCTCCTTCGCTACCTGCAACAGAACCTCCAGCTTGAGATCGAGCGCATGGATGGCTTCCGCAGCGGGGCTCCTACCGATCCCAAGGCGGCGGCCGGCTTCAATGAAAACCTGCTCTCGCTCGCCAGCGCTTACGGCCTGGCTCTGCAGGGGGCCAGTGAAGGCAAGGTCCAGAGCTCGCTGCTCCCGGCGACGATCCGCCGCGAGCGCATGTGGAAAGAGAAGACCAAGTGGTTCGGCACGGCCGCGGCCCTCATGGTGGCTGGCACTGGCATCGCCTATGGCAGCGTCTATCTGAGCAAGGCTGCCGGGAGCGATCCTGAGCTGCGTCAGCGCAATGACCAGCTTCTCTCGCAGGCCAACACGCTCTCCAGCGAGTGGAACACAGTGTCTTCCGCCGGCGCTTCCGATCGCGACCTGATCACCAAGCTGTACGAGATGACAGACTACCGCACGATGTGGGCGAACCTGCTTCGCGACATTCGTGCCTGTCTGCCTCAGCCGCAGGAAGAGGTTGCCCGTGGGCTGCTGAACTGGGATGCCGATGCGGTGAAGTCGGTGGAGCGCGGCAAGCGCAATCTGGCGGTGATCCAGGAGCTTTCCTCGCGCTATGTGCACGATATTTCCCCGATCCTGAATGATCCTGATTTCCGCAAGTATGCCGGCGATAGCGCGTTGCCATCCTCGCGGGGCGGCGGCAGCACCTTCGGGCCTCCCGGCGGGATGATGGGGATGGGCGGCCCGATGGGGATGGGATTTGATGGCATGGGCATGGGTATGGACTCGACCGCCAGCAGCGGTTCGGAGCCGGCCAAGGGTTATCTCGTGACCGCCCGGATCATCACCCCCAATGCCGATGGACCGAAATTCGTGCAGGACGGCTTTATCGCCAACCTGCTGAAGATTTCCTACCCCAATGACAAGTCCCGCCGGTACATCATCCCCAAGGCGATGATTGTCAGCGCTCGCCCGCTCAAGGATGATCAGCAACTGCTC
>JAKORQ010000124.1 GCA_029777755.1 Planctomycetota bacterium | reverse complement strand
CGGACATGAAGCCGGACACGGCGCCGAACAGCGCCAGTAAACTCCCCATTGCCAGCAGGGCCGCAACCCAGCCGAAGACCCCGGGGACCTGTGTTTGCACCAGCCAGCCCCCCACGCTGACAACGGCGGTCGTTGCAAGGACTCCGACGTAGCGTCCCCAGGTCATGGACAGCGAGGGCAGCCGACGAATCGTGATCACGATGAGAATGGAGGCTGCCAGAGCCTGGCCACCCACATTGGCGATTGTGGCGCCGAGGGCTCCGTAGGGGCCGACGAGGGTGGCAGCCAAGATCAGATCGAGGACGCCCCCAATAGCGACAGCCACAAGCGGAATTCCGAGTCGGCCGTAGCCACCCCAGTACGTGCTGGTCAGGTCAAACACGGGCACGAACAGGATTAGCACTGCCATCAAAGACGTCAGGGTGCCAGCCTGCTCAAAACTCTCGCCGTAGAGCATCGTGATGAGGCGCGGACCCAGGACAGCCACCCCAGCCGCCAACGGAACCGATATCTGCGCTGAGACCCGGATCGCCGGCCCTAGATGGTTGTCAACGATGGCGCCCATCCCTGCGCCCGCCCGCGTGGCCAGGGATGGCAGGACTGCGGTGACCATCGAGTCAGGGATCATCGTCACGGATGTGACCACCATGAACGCGATCGAATACATCGCCAGTTCATCGCGCGTGCTCATCGTGCCCAGGAATAGGAACTCGATCCGTTTCGAGACCACCTGCACGAGCAGCTCGGTCACTAGATACATTCCGCCCAAGCGGATCAGTTGCGGTGGGATCGGCGGGAAGGCCGGTCCGGTGGCCTTGGTTGAGATTCGCCAGACGAGCGCTACGAGGATGGCCGCAGCGACCGCGTTGGCAGCGAAGACCCCGGTGATCCCGAATCCGGCGATTACCAAAACAACAGCGACACCCTGAGCGAGCATCTGTGTGATCAGGCGCCGCTTCGCGACTGGCGCCCATCCTCGATCGGCGATGACTCTGACTGATAGCGCCCATCCGATGGCGTTCACCGCGGCCGTTACGCTGACGAGCACCCAGGAGGCCTTGTAGTCGCTGAAGTATGCGAAGCCCAGCAGGATCAGCGCGGCGATTGCACCGCCAGCGATCTGTCCCCACATCATCCAGCGCGAGATAGCCTGGAACGTTGCCTCATCGTTGGCGCCGCGTGCCGTCGCCATCGTCTGGATCCCCGCGCGGACGAGGGTTTGGACGATCAGCGTCATCAGCAAGGCCGCGAGGTACGAGATCCAACTCTGCTCGCCGAGTTCGTCTGCACCCAGGAATCGGCCAATCACGACGGACACCAACAGAGTGCCTATCAAGGGGACAACCATCTGAGCGGAGTTCCAGAGTCCCGCGATCAAGGTGCCTGATCGGCCCAACATCTCGGTGTCATTACCCGATCCGGTGGGCT
>JAKORQ010000123.1 GCA_029777755.1 Planctomycetota bacterium | reverse complement strand
TATGCACCGAATGCCTGAATCGCTTGAGCGCTTCAGCAACCGCCGGAGTCAGACTGCCATGAATTAGCCACTGCATCTGCGAGATATTAGCGGAACTCGCCGTGTTATGCGACTTGTCCAATTTCCTACTGCCGCCCGGTCGCCATGGCCCGGCCAAACTTCATGTCGCTGGTCTCGGAGTTCAGCTGCACCCACTCGAATATGCCGGTCATCCGCCCTTTCTCGACATTCACGGGCATCTGCTGGGTGCCGCGTGCCATCACCGTGCGGGTGACGGGGTCGATCTCGATTGTCGGCGCAGTGAGGTCGGTGTCATTGCGAACCAGGTGCGCCGGCGCTCCGAGGATGGTCAACTTGCTGACGTCCAGCGCCTGCGATGAGCGGTCGGCGCCGTTCTTCTCGGCCATGTCAGCGATGATGCGATCGGCGTTGATGAGGAAGTTTCTCCCGCCGCGCACATGCGGCTCATGGCGAACCATGATGTCGCCGGTCATGTCCATGCGGCTGGTTGCCCTGTCGTAGCTGAGCATCTTGCGCCAGGCGACTGCGGTTGAACCGGGAAGCTCGCGCTTCTGGAACGGATCGTCAACCTGCACCGCCTTGCGGGTGGCGATGGGCATCTCGATGTACAGCAGCCGGCCGGGATGGTCGTTGCTGGCGGGCAACTCCAGCCGCTGCACCCCTGTCTCATCTAAAAATATCTCCACGCGAGGACCGAGGATATTGGTCTGCCGGGCGATGGTGCCATCCGGCCCGGGCAGCAGCGACTGCAGTCGCACATCCTTCCCGGCGAGCGGCAGCAGCGTCAGCCTCTTTGCATAGCGGTCGGACATGAAGGCGAACTTGCGCTCTTCCTTCTTCTTACCAGCCGCCTGCTTCACACCCAGCTCGATATTCGCCCGATCGGCGTGGGCCTCGTTAATACTGCCGTCGGAATCAACATACTTGACGCGCACATTGCCGGCGATCTGCGCCATGTTGGTGGCGCCATCGAGCAGGCCATCGCCGGTCCATGTGACCTCGACGGGCCGGCCATCGGCTCCCGCAGCCGAGCGGGCGTCGAGCGCCACCAGCCGCCCGCCGCCGGTGGTGATGGCGCGATCGGTGGCGGTATCCACCTCGATGAATGGCCCGGAGAGCAGGCTCTCGCCCTGCGCCACGATGGCGGGGTTCCCCTCGATCAGTACCCATGAGGCGCGCTGCGGCGACTGCCGCACCTGCAGACGATCGGCCGTGATGGTCTCGCCGTCGGCCGACTTCACCTTCACATTGCCCACGGCCACGAGCTTGCGCAACCCGGCAAGCTCGGCCGAGCGGGTGGTGGAGCGAGATTTCTCCTGCCGCTCATGTGGAGGAACCAGATCCGCCTGGAGGGAGTCGGCCTGGATCTGCTCCAGGTCGTTGCCTGCCACTACTGAGCCGCTTGCGGCTACGCGATCGGCATAGGCCTGGCCGCTCTCATCCTCGGCCATGAACACCGTGAGCTTGTCAGCGCGGATGCTCTGGAGCTGCTGCTGCCTGTCAGCGATGAGGCAGTAGACATGGTCGGTCGCGGTGATCTGCCGCAACTGGGCTGATGAGGACTTGCGTCTCGACGACGGGGCAAAATCCATGCGCAACTGCCCGGCGTTAAACTGCTGGAGCTGCGGATGCTCCACATCCACATCCCCCTTCAGTACCAGCGCGGTAAGCGTGCGCGAACTGGTCTCGGTGGTGAAGTAAGCCTCGGCCAGCTCATGCCAGCGCGCCTTGATGACCTGGTTCTCACCATCCTTACGGTCGTTCACCAGCGCGCTTGATGGCCCGCGCAAAACCGCCTTGCCATCCTGCTGCGAATAGCGGAGCTGCGGCGTGAGCAGGATCGAGCCATCGGCATCGGTCAGGCGAACGGGATTCTCCTGCGTGCCTTCCACCCAGGCAAAGCCGCGCTGCGTCTGGTATGCGGCCCAGGTGGCGACGACCTCCTCGCCATTGCCGTAAAGGTGAACCGGGTTCTCGCGAGTGCCGGCAAAGCGGATGATCGCATCATCTCCCGACTCCGGCTTGAGCGGTTCCTGCGGCGCGGGAGTAACGGTCATCTGGCCGGTCCAGCGAATTACGATCGGCTCTTCCGGCTTCACGCCCGGCGTCTGCCGGTTCGGCTTTGCTGCGTCATGCTGGCCGGCGGATTGGGCATCACCAGGTCTCTGCCGGGGCTGTTGCGGCGAGTCCTCGCTGGTGCGGGTGGCGTGCTCGAGGAAGTCCACGTGCATTGCGGGGGCGATGGCAAGAAGCTTATCCCCCTGGGTGATGGAGACGTTGTCGTGGAAAGTGGCGCGATAGATGCGATCTTCGGCCGCCTTTTGCTCGGCGGCCACCTGCACGGCGAGACGGCTATCGGCCGCCACAAGCTGGGGGAGATTGGCAGGCAGCGCCGCGCTTCGCCGCGTCCGGCTGCGCAGCTCCCGGCCGGGGCGCTTTATCACGAGCTGGTGGCCCTTGTAGATGGTCAGTGACTTGAGACGCTGCGAATGCTCGTCCCAGCGGATCAGCAGCCCCTGGCCATCAAACTCAAAACTCTCGCCGCGCACCACCACCGGCACTTCTTCTCCGGGGATGGTTCGGCCATTCTCATCCACGTAGCTCTCGGTGGCTATCTCAAACAGCTCGGAGTCGAAGTAGGCGTTGTTGAGAGTGAGTGTCAGCTCGGGACGATTGGCGATGACGTCTTCACGCGAGCGGAAGTAGGTGACAGTGACGTTGCGCATCTCGCCACGGGTGGGAGCGCGCATGGGAGTGGCGGTAAGGTCAGGACGAATGCGCGGGCCCTCGCCGGGAATGATCACCAGGCCGCTTTCGCCGACGATGCGGATCACCTGGTCGCGCATCTGGCCGGTGAAGAACTCGACCTCCGGCTTCTCCACAAATACCTGATCGCCTTCCTGCGGGATGATCTGTTCGCCGCGGAAGCGCGCCTGGGGCAAGCCGGTATGCTTGTCGTAGGTGATGGCGTAGCCCGACTCTGTCCGGCCAATGCTGCCGAGCTGTGATGCCGGCGCCGGCCGGCTGGCAGGCTGAGGCTTATCCCTGTTTACAGCGACCGGGACGTCCCGCTGAAACCACAGGAACGCGGCAAAGACCGCGACCAGGAAGGCCAGCGTACCTCCGATGAGTAGCCACTTTCTCATGCGGCGGTGATTCTAAACGAAAGTGGATGGTTTTGCTCACACTAACGGCCGACACAGCGGACAAATCAACTGCCGTTTTGCGGCTCGACGTCGAGCATGCGAAGCACGACCAGGTCCTGCACGTCGATCAGGCCGACAGGCTTGCCCTCGGCGTTCACCACTGGCAGTTCGTCGATGCGGTGCTTTTTCATGATCGCCATCGCCTCGCTGGCAAGCTGGTCTTCGCGAACGTGCTTGGGGGTGCGGCCCATGACCTCGCTGATCGGACGATTGAGCGCGCCGGCCGGGTCGCTGGTGAGCAGGCGACGAAGATCGCCATCGGTGAAAATGCCCGATAGCCTGCCTTCATCGTTGACCAGCACCACCGCACCACTGCGCCGCTTGATGGAACTGACCTCCCTGAGCACCTCACCAACAGTGAGCCTGTCGGAGGCGACCGGGAGATTTTCGCCGAGCCGGAAGGTCATGGCCTCGCCAACGCTCATCAGGCGTCGACCGAGCTGGCCGGCGGGATGATAGAGGGCGAAATCCTCGGCCGTGAAGTCGCGCGCCTGCATGACGGTAAGCGCCAGTGCATCCCCGAGGGCGAGCATGGCTGTCGTTGAAGCGCTGGGAGCAAGTCCAAGGGGACAGGCCTCAGTGATCTTGCCCATCTCCAGGACGACGTCGGCATGCCGGCCGAGGCTGTTATTGCGGCTGGCGGTGATGGCGATGATCTGATGGTCGAGCTTCTTTACGATGCTGATGATGCGCAGGACCTCATCACTCTCGCCGGACGCGGAGAGGATCATGACGATATCGCCGGGGCGAACGCAACCCAGGTCACCATGTACAGCGTCGGTGGGGGAGAGAAAGTGGCTGGGCGTTCCGGTGGAGGAAAACGTCGCGGAGAGCTTGCGGGCGATATGGCCGGCCTTTCCCACGCCAGTGAGTATCAGGGAAGCGGAGCACTGCTTGATCAGCTCAACGGCCCGTTCAAACTCACTGTTGATGGCCTTCTCCATCGCGCAGACGGCGGCCGCCTCGCTGCGGATGATCTTCAGGGCGGTTTCACGAATGTCCATCGCGCGGATTATCGAGTCAGCCGGAACAAATGCCAAGCGCCCGGTTAACTCTTGGGCGGTGAACTTACTGCGGGTTTGGCAACACTGTTGCCCACGGGCTGCGGATTGGGGGCGGCTTTCTCCTGGGATGCTGTCTGCGGCGCCGCTATTGGCTCAAGATCGCCGTATATCATCGGGCATCTGCGCCGGTCGCATACATAGCAGTTGGCACACTTAGTACGTCTGGCCATGATGAGTTATCCTAACGAAGCCATGAGCCTCGTCGCCCTGCAGTATTCTCAAGAACAGATAAAAATACAGAGGGAGCAGGTGCGATCGAGACTGCTGCGTGATGCTCCTTACGCAAGACAGCCGAATTTCACCACCATCGCCGCGCCGGATCTGCTACTGCTGTTTCGCCTGTATGACCAGGTGTTCTTCGCGGGCAGGCTTGCCCCGCTGGTGATCGAAAAGTCGGGCAAACCGCTGCAATTTCGCGTATCGCGCGCCATGACGTCGGCCGGAGGAAAGACGATCTGGTCGAAGCGCAATGGAAAGACTACCGGGTTTGAGATCGCCATCTCCTCCTCACTGCTGCTCAACTCATTCCGCGAAGGCGACCGCCCAATCCATGTCTCAGGGCAACCCTGCATCGACCGGGTCGATGCCCTTATGCGGGTCATGGAGCATGAGATCGTTCACCTGCTGGAGATGCTGACCTTCGGCAATTCCAGTTGCTCGCAGACGAGATTCATGACCATCGCCAACCGCCTGTTTGGCCACACCCATCCGCGCCACGGGCTGGTTACAGCTCGCGAGAACGCCCACCGCAAGCACTCCATACGCGTCGGGCAACGTGTGTCATTTACCTTCCAGGGAAAGGAGTTCACCGGCATCGTGAACCGCATCAGTTTGCGCGCCACGGTGCTGGTGCCAGACAAGTCCGGCATCCGCTACAGCGACGGCAAACGCTACATCAAGTTTCTCATGCCGCTGGCACGACTCAGGCCGATCGCGGAAGCTCCCGTCGAATGACTCCGCTGACGGATAGCCTCCTCCTGCGCCCAAATATTCACACCTGACAGATGCTAAACAGAAATCACCCGGAGAGCCTCATTCATCGATTGACACCGCCACTTGCAGCAGGCTAGATTCCGGCCACCAGTCTACCAGGCTCTGGCCTGAGGAGTTCATTTCATGCTGACGCTTTTCGGAACGGTTCTGCGCCCGCAATCCCCCTCTGATTGCCGGGTTTTGCCCAACATGGTTGTGCGCATCGATGACAGCGGCAGAATCTGCGAGATCTCTTCCGCCAGCCAGGTTCCCGCCGGGGCTATAGGGGGAGATGGCGCGTGGATCCTTCCCGGGTTCATCGATTCCCATCTGCACCTGCCGCAATGGGATCGCAGGGGCATCGACGGGCTTTCACACTGCCAGTGGCAGGAGAAAATGGTCTACCAGGCCGAGGAGCGTTTCTCAGACTCCGCCACCGTTGAGAAACTGGTCAATGACTTCGTCTCCGGGATGATTGCCAACGGCACCACGACGGCGGTGAGCTTTGGCAGCCCGTTCCCGGCCGCCACCGACAAGACCTTCGAGATCCTCGAGAAGCGCGGCGTCCGCGGCATCCATGGGATGATGCTCAATGATGCCAATTGTCCCGTCGGGCTGGGACAGAAGACGGATGAAGCACTGGAGAGCGCCAAGCAACTGGCCGCCCGGTGGCATGGTGCGGCAAACGGGCGCCTCAGCTACGCCTTCTCGCCGCGAAGTCCGTTGACCTGCTCGGAAGAGATGCTGCGCGGGGCGGCCGCCCTTTCCCAGATGCTGCGCTGCTACCTGCAGACGAACGTGGCCGAGTCGATCGCCGAGGAAAAGGCCCTGCGCGACGCATATCCCGACAATATCGACGACCTGGACCTGTACGCTGAGATGGGCATGCTCACGCCCAGAACCCTGCTGGGGCATGGCGTGTTCCTCACCCGCCAGCAGCGCGACCAGGTAGCCCGCGCCGGCACAACACTGGTGCACTGCCCCACCGCGAACCTGTTCATGGAAAATGGCATGATGGACTATGTGGCCCATCGCTCGGCCGGCGCGAAGATCGCCTTAGGCAGCAGCGTGGCGGCCGGCCCGGACCCGTTCATGCCGCGAGTGGCGATCGAGGCGATCCAGACAGCCAAAGCGCTCAAGGTTCACGCCATCCCGCGCCGATCCTACCCGGTGCTGACGCCAGCTGAGGCTTGGTGGATGCTGACGAAAGGCGCGGCGGAGGCTTTGGGCCTGGCCAGTCGCATCGGCTCCATCGATGTGGGCATGGAGGCCGACTGCCTGGTGGTACGCCCGGAACCGTGGATAGCCGAGCTGGATCCCCAGGAGCAGGTGTCCGCCCTGCTGTACACCATCGCTCCTGAGCAGATCGAGCAAGTCCTGGTTGCCGGGAAGCAGTTGGTTGCCGAGTAGGCCTTGACTCCCGCGGGCGGAGGACCGCCCGCTCCACTTTGGGTGGAACTGCTCCAGAACCGTGGTTTTTCGGCCGGGTAGTGATGCATCACGATGGCCGCACCCGCGATGCCAGGAAGGCGACATTGGCACGAACGTCGGTGCCCTGCTCGGCCTCGGTGACGCTCTCGAAATCGCCGCGCAGCACGCGCAGGGCGTAGCGCTCCTGCGCAATTTCGAACTGCGTGCGGAATCCCAGCGAACGCAATAGCGACAGCAGCGGGTAGTAACCCTGGATGGCATGCAACAGCATCATGCCCTGGCAGAAGATCGGCACGGCCAGCCAGATTCGCCCGCGCGCCATCGCCATGAGGATGCCGGCCACGGTCATGATCGGGGCCTCGGTCTCGATGAGCCGCTCGATATCCCATTCGTGGTCCAGTTCCTCCAGGCGTTGCTGTATCAGCTCCGGATGCTGGGCATAGAAGGTGATGCGGTGCTCCATCTCCTGCCAGATCTGCTCGTTGAGTTCCGGGCGCGTGTTGGCCGACACTCTATCGACTGACATGGTTACCATGGGAACTCCTTCCTAGTGCTGAACGGTCTGGCTGAGCCGATGCGGATCCTTGCGCTCAAAGTCGCCGCGAATGGCCTTGAGGGCGTAACGCTCCGCCTGGATCTCGGCTTCGGTGCGGAAGCCGAGCCTGCGGAACAGGTTCAGCGGCGGGCACCACCCCTGCAGCGCGTGCTGCATGAAGAACGCCTGCACCGCCAGCGGCAGAAGCAGCCACGCGCGATTTCTCCACCCCATCGCCAAGCCCAGCAGGGTCATTGACGCGGAGTGCGCCTGAAGGACGCGTTCGATATCCCACTCCGCATCCAACTGCCGCAGCCGCTCATCGATTAGCTCAGGGTGGTTCGCGTAATAGTCGACGCGTATATGAGCCTGGCGCTCGATACACTGGTTTATCTGCGGATCAGTCTGCTCGAGCACGCGATTAGACGATGCGGATAGCACTCTCATCCTCGGCTCCTTCCGGTGAACCTCTGTTGAGAATGCAAGAGCAGTGCCAGCGCCCGGATGCAGGCCTCATGTGACTGCCGACAGAAGCGTGCTGGTGCATGGGACGGCGCGCCCGCCGATGCCCTTTACATTGTCGTAGGGTACTGCTGAAATCAGGTGACCTTGGTTCGATCGGTGGAAGACATCCTCGTCTGTGGCAACCCGATTTCCGGCATGGGGCGCGGAATATCCATTGCCCAGGGCGTGACAGAATTCGCCCAGCGCGCCGGGATACATGCACGGATGCACCTGGAGCATCCCTCGCAGCTCCCGGCAGACTGGATCCCAGCAGAGCGCGGTGTTGTCGTCGCGGTCGGCGGGGATGGCACGCTCCGGGGAGTGGTGGATCGCCTGCTGCGCCATGCCGACGCCGGGGGCGCCCTGCCACGGGTCGTGACCATCCCGCTGGGAACCGCCAACCTGGTGGCCACCCACCTTGGCTGCAAGTGGAAAGGCAATCGCATCGCCGCTGATGTGCTGCGCGCGATCCATTCTGGATGCGAGAGGAAGTTCGACATCGCCACCGCCAATGGCAGGGCGATGCTGGCAGTCGGCGGTGTGGGGTTTGACGCACAGGTGGTGCACGAGCTGGCCTCCAGGCGGCGTGGGCCGATCACCTATGCCGATTACGTGCTTCCCACGGTGCGCAGTCTGGCCGGCTATCGCTTCGACCCGGTGACGATCACGGTCGACACGGAGGAAGTACTGCGCGACACCCCGGCCATTGCCTTCGTGGGCAACATCCCTGAGTATGGCGCCGGCTTCTCCGTCACGCCTACAGCGCGAAGCGATGATGGCGAACTGGATGTCTGCATCCTCCCCTGCCGCAACTGGAAGGAACTGTTTGAGCTGGGCGTGATCTGCGGCAGCGGCCAGCAGCTTGAGAGCGAGCGCGCCATCTACCGCCGGGCAAAGACGGTGCAGATCAGTTCATCCTCGCCCGTGCCCGTGCAGATCGACGGCGACGAAAGCGGGTTCACCCCGGTGGTCTTCTCCTTGCTGGGGAGGCAACTGACGTTTATCGTGCCTGCCGGCAGCTAGGTTCTCTCCGGCGACGTTCTGCCGAGACGGCCAACAGCTTGTGAGATCTACGACATGAACAAGATATTCGGAATTGGAACAAAGCCGCTGTTTGTCATCGCCGGCCCCTGCGTGATTGAGTCGGAGGAGATTTGCCTCGAGGTCGGCTCAACTCTCAAGAAGGCGTGCGAGAGGCTCGGGATCGCCTACATCTTCAAGGCCAGCTTTGACAAGGCCAATCGCTCCAGCATCAGCAGCTATCGCGGCAAATCGATGCAGGAGGGATTGGAACTGCTGCGCAAGGTCGGCGATGCGCTAAATGTTCCCGTCTTGACCGATGTGCATGAATCAGGCCAGCCGGAGATCGTGGCCAGGTACGTGGACGTACTGCAGGTTCCCGCCTTCCTTGCCCGGCAGACCGACCTGCTGCTGGCGTGCGGAAAAACCGGCAAGCCGGTGAACATCAAGAAGGGGCAGTTCATGAGCCCACAGGAGATGCAGCTGGCTGCCAGCAAGGTGAAATCCACCGGCAATGACCAGGTGCTCCTCACCGAGCGCGGCACATTCTTCGGCTACAACCGGCTGGTCAATGACTTCACGGGGAT
Organism: Planctomycetota bacterium; assembly: GCA_029777755.1. Lineage (GTDB taxonomy): Bacteria > Planctomycetota > Phycisphaerae > Tepidisphaerales > Tepidisphaeraceae > CAIQIQ01. The sequence continues at coordinate 5,427 of JAKORQ010000123.1, read as the reverse complement.
ACCGGTCATGAAACAGACCGGCTGCCCGGTGGTGTTTGACATCACCCACTCCACGCAGCAGCCGGCCGGGCTGGGAAATCAGTCCGGGGGCAATCCGCAGTACGCCCCCATGCTGGCGCGGGCAGCAGTGGCGGCCGGGGTGGATGGGCTGTTCCTGGAATGCCATCCTGAGCCGTCGAAAGCCCTCTCGGATGCGGCGACCATGCTGCCGCTGCGGCAAGTCCCGCAACTGCTGGAACAACTCACCGAACTTGCGAGGCTGCGGCAGTCGTGGGAATGATGGCAAGTGCCTGAAACGCGCTTAACTGGGAGCTCGTCTCTTTTGTGTGATGTTGGTATCGCGATAATGGCCGACGTACACAGGGAAGGAAGATTCGATGCCGGTGAAGGTGCTCTCATCATTTAACGTGCGCGACATAGTCGTCAGGTATCTTCAGAACGAGAAGACTGGTCGCGTTGGTCTTCAGATGTTCCCCGCCGACATGCTCGACCAGGTTGTAGAGCACCGCGAGTTCCTGGATGGGACGCAGACGCCGGCACAGGAAGGCGACAGCCTGATTCACCTGGCCATCGCCGGCATGCCCGGGCCGCATGGCTTTGCCCAGGGGCGCACCATGCGCTTCAGCCCCGCGACATTCTCGCTGCAGTACGTGAACCAGGCAGTCTCCAGCGGCACCGGCAGAACCATCGTCGCCACCCGCTTGCGCAGCCTGCTGGGGTTCACCTGCGAGCATGTGATGACCTGGCACGAGGATGATGAGTCGGTCGAGGTCTACACGCGCTTGACGAACATGAGCAGCTCCCCGCTGTCGCTGGAGATGATCACCAGTTTTTCGCTGGGATACATCACTCCATTCGCGGCCGACGATGCGCCCGAGCGGCTGGTGCTGCACCGCTTCCGCTCCGGCTGGAGCCTCGAGGGACGTCTGGACAGCCAGTTGATCGAGCAGTTGCAGCTCGAGCGCTCTTGGCTGGGCAACGCCATCTACTCCGAGCGCTTCGGCCAGGTCGGCACCATGCCCTGCCGCGGGTTTTTCCCGACGGCCGGCGTGGAAGACAAGGACGTCGGCGTAGTCTGGGCCGCACAACTCTACTGGGCGGGATCATGGCAGATGGAGGCGTCGCGCAAGGATGATTTCCTGTGTCTTTCCGGCGGCCTGGCCGATCGGGAGTTTGGCCACTGGACGAAGACCCTCGCGCCGCAGCAGACATTCACCACACCCATCGCCCGCCTGACCTGCGCCCGCGCATCGGTGGAGGAGACCTGCCAGCGCCTGACGCGTGCCCACGAGAAGGCACTTGAGCAGCAGCCCGAGCAGGAGCGCGACCTCCCGATCATCTTCAACGAGTGGTGCACCTCGTGGGGCAATCCCGCGCATGAGCAGCTCCTGCCCGTCGCCGACCGGCTACAGGATACGCTGGTGCGCTACTTCGTGATCGACGCCGGCTGGTACAAGGGAGATGACGTCAACTGGTACACCAGCCATGGCGATTGGAACCCATCGCCAAAGCTCTTCCCCAAGGGGCTCAAGGCAGTCGCGGATGACATTCGCGCCCGCGGCATGATCCCGGGCATCTGGTTTGAGTGGGAGGTGGTTGGCGCGAACTCGGCCGCCTTCAAGCTGGTCGACAAGATGCTCAAGCGCGATGGCGTCCCCATCACCTGTGGCGAGCGGCGCTTCTGGAATCTCAACGACCCGTCCGCCGTCAGCTATCTCTCGGAGAAGGTCATCGAGCTGATCTCCAGCTGCGGCTTCGGGTACGTGAAGATCGACTACAACGAGACCATCGGCATCGGCTGCGACGGCGCCGAGTCGCTGGGTGAAGGGCTGCGCAGGCAGGTGGAGGCGTACTACCGCATGCTCGACATTCTGCGGCGGCGGCTGCCTTCGCTGGTGATTGAGAACTGCTCCTCCGGCGGCCATCGTCTCGAGCCATCCATGATGACCCGCCACGCCATGGGCTCATTCTCCGATGCCCATGAGTGCCCGGAGATCCCGATCATTGCGGCCAATCTCCACAGCCTGATCCTGCCGCGGCAGAACCAGATCTGGGCGGTCCTCAAGAAGCGTGATGATGAGAAGCGGCTGGTCTACTCCCTCGCCGCAACGTTCCTCGGGAGAATGTGCCTCTCCGGCGAGATCGCGGATCTATCCGAGGAGCAGTGGAAGATCGTCAAGGACGCCATGTCGCTGTACTTCCACAAGGCCGCACCGGTCATCAGGTCGGGCATAACCCGCAGGGTTTCGCCGCCGGCCGTGTCGATGCGCCATCCGCGCGGCTACCAGGCCGTACTGCGAACATCGCATGACAAGGCCGAGGCGCTGGCGGTGGTGCATACCTTCGAGCACTCGCCGCGCGAGATTGAGATCACGCTTCCTGAGGGCCAATGGATGAAGAACGGTGAGCTACTGGCCTCCGGATCGGCGGCCGAGATCGACTCAGGCAGTCTCAAACTCCAGATGCCCGGCGATTTCGCAGGGGCCGTGGTACACCTGAAACGGGCGTAAATCACGCCGATCGCGCATCAGCCGATGTCTACCGGCAAAAGCTTTCCATCCAGGAACTCCTGGAGAAAGATGGCGGCCGCGTGGGCATCGAGGCGCTCTTTTTTCATGTCGCGGGTCAATCGCTTGCCGGCACGTTTCTGCTCGATGAGTCCCTGCTCGGCCTCGAAGCTGCTCAGACGCTCATCCACATAGAGGATGGGCACCATAATCTTCATGGCGAGCTTGCCTCCCCATGCGATCACGCTGCGGGCGGCCGGCCCGATGGAGTCATCATCCATGTTCAGCGGCAGCCCGATCACCACCCGCTCCACGCCCTCCTTCTTCACGAGCTGCACGATCGGATCGAGAGCATGCTCCTGTGAGCTGACCTCCAGTACCTCAAGCGGTGTGGCAAATCGTCCCCCTGCGTCGCTTAACGCGAGGCCGACCCGACGAGTACCCAGATCAATAGCCAGCGTGCGCATGACTGAAGTTTACCCGGAACGGCCCGGATCGGATACGTCAGACTTCGCCAACCCCTCAGTGCCGGTAGTACCGTGCGTAGTCGGTAACAAGCAGGTGGATTGGCGGCTGGTCCTCCTGGATCCCCGGGAAGCGCGGCAGCGTCTCATGGAATCGGTTGTCGACGCGGTCATCATTTACCTTGCTGACCTCCCCCACCAGCGTCGTGCCGCCCTCCGCCCAGAAACGATGATACAGCCCCGGCGGCAGCGTAATCGATTCCCCGGGCTTCAGTGAAACCTTCCCGCCCGCCGGCAGGACTTTCACTACGCCATCAACGCTGACGCGCACGTCACTATCGGCCAAGTCTTCGCGCTCGTCTGAGTTCCAGAGCTGGATCACCAGTTCGCCGCCGCCGCGATTGATGATGTCCTCCATCTTCTGGAAGTGGAAATGGGTGGGAGTCTCCTGGTTCTCGCGGACAATCATGATCTTTTCCGCGTATGTCTTGCCGCCCTGCCCGAGGAGACCATTGCGGATGGTGAACAGCAGCAGGCCGCGGCGGGCGAAATCGCCGCTGCCGAAGTCGGTGATATCCCAGCCCAGTTGCGCCCGCACGATCTCGCTGCAGTCACTATCCTTCTCGCTCCACTGCTGGGGTGTCCAATATGCAAATGCCGGCAGGGCAAACCGATACTCCGCCATGAACTGCTTTGCAGCCACTATCAGGGCGTTTATCTCCGAGCGCTTCATTGGATCTCCTTACGGGGGCACATCGGCCTAATACCCATCCGGCCGGACCGGCCGCATCTTTCCATCCACCAGTTCGTACTCGCCGAGATTGTTGTCGATCCAGTCCGACACTTTGAAGCGGGCAATCTCATCCTGCCCCGACTGCACCACCACTTCCTCGATGCCGGCGTTGATGATCATCCGCTTGCACATGCGGCAAGGCTCAGCATCCCGAACGATCTCGCCCGTCACTGCGTCCAACCCGACGAGGTAGAGCGTAGAGCCGATGGTGTCAAAACGTGAAGCATGGATGATGGCATTCGCCTCACCATGCACCGAGCGGCACCACTCGTAATGCTCACCCTTCTTCGCGCCCAGCTCATTTCGCAGGCAAAACCCCACGTCGGAGCAATTAACCGTCCCGCGCGGGGCACCGTTGTACCCGGTTGAGACGATCTGCTTGGCTTTCACGATCACCGCACCAAACTTCCTCCGCAGGCAGGTGGCTCTCCCGGCCACCTCCCGGGCAATGTTCAGGTAATACTGGTCAGCGGTAACTCGCTTGTTCTGGGCTACGGTAGACATTCTCGGCCATTCCTTGAGTGATGATCCCGCGTTTTTAACCGGAGCGGCCGATCCATGCCAATAATTGGAGGGTTAGCTCCGATCCCTGATGTGACTTGAGCGACAATTGCCAGTCTGGAGATAGCAGGTATTCTTGAGGCGGATATTGCCAAGGAGAGCGATATAGAAAAGTCAGAGAAGAAATCCCCTGAGCGTCAGATGGACCGCAAGTCCGAGGTGGCCCGCAAGCTCGCCGTGGAGCTTGCCCGCGTTGCGGCAGACACCCGCTGCACGGATGTCGTCGTGCTTGACGTGAGCAGCTTTTCTCCCATCACGGACTTCCTGGTGATCGCCACCGGCACCAGTCCACGGCAGATGCGGACGGTGGCCGACGACTGTATCGAGGCGGCCGAGGCAGCCGGGCAGACCGCGCTTTCCTCCACCGGCTACGAGGGCAGCAACTGGATTTGCGTGGATTTCATCGACGTGATCCTGCACATCTTTGCCGCCGAGTCGCGCGCCTATTACGACCTGGAGAATCTCTGGGGAGAGGCAGTCAGGATCCCCTGGGAACAGGAAGCGCCGGCTAAGGCTCAATAAGAGAAATCCCCGCTACTGCTGGCTGGTGCGCATGAGGCGCTCCAGTTCCGCACGGGCCAGATCCTGCTCGCGGCTGAAGTGCAGAAGCTGCAGTGCCTCTTCCAGCTTTTCTATGGCCTTGTGCGGTTGATGCAGGTATCGGCCGTACGCCAACCCCTGCATAAGCGCCACCTGGCCTGCCTCGTCGGCACTCGGGTAGCTTTTCAGGAACAGCTCGTAGGCATCCACGGCCGACTGATAGTCCTGTGTGGCGTAGTAGTGATTGGCTATATCAAGCTGCGAGCCGCGCGACATGGTCTGGTTGGGGTCAAGCGCGCGAAGCTGAGTGTACAGGCTGGCCGCCTCCGATAGCTGCCCATGGGCAAGCGCCTCGCTGATCTGGGCCCGCAGGTCCTGTATCTTGTCAAAATTGGAGGATACTGCCCGCTCTTCTTCCCGGCCGCGCGGCGTGTAGCCGAACGGGTCATACCCCTTGCGGACGACCGCGTCATACTGCCGTCGCCGGTTCCAGCGATCGATAAGGGCCAGCATGTCGAAGTGATCGCGAGCCAGTATGCGTGTCTTCAGCAGAAGCAGGCAG
>JAKORQ010000122.1 GCA_029777755.1 Planctomycetota bacterium | reverse complement strand
TAGTAGCGCTGATCGTACTCGTTCTGGTCCGCCGAGGACCAGCCGTGCATCATCAGGATGGTCTCGATGCGCTCGAGCTGATCGCGCCTGACGAGGACATCGAAGTCACTGAACATCCGGCATCGCCCCGGTGGCAACTCGGCCACGGCGTAGGCTGCGCCCTTGAGCAAGACCAGTGGTATCTCGGCCTGCCTGAATGCCAGCATCAGGTGCTCCACCTCCCAGCGTACCGCCTGCAGCTGGCGCTGGTGCAGGCGCAGGCTGCTTTCCAGATGGCGCCGGGGCGCGGGCGGGATGTCCTGCAACAGGCTTTGTTCTCGCAGTAGCGTTGCCAGCCGGATCAGCAGTTGGGAGGCGCGTGCCTGGCCGATGAGGGTCTCCCATTCGGCCATCGTCAGCGCTTGCGCGCGCTCGGGTGCGAGCAGGGTCTCGATCAGCAGGCAGGCGGGCAGACTCATCGCGCGACCTCTTCGGCCACCAGCGCATCCAGGCGCGCGATGATGTCGTCCAGTGCGCTGTATTCGGCATCCAGGCCCTGCACACGGTCGATCACCCGGGCCAGTGTCCGGAAGCCGAGGGTGCCGAGCAAGGTGTAGTTGAACGCGTTGTCCACCAGGCGCATGAAGGTGTCTGCCCGAGACAGCGGCGAGATCTGCGTTGCGCTGTGTTCACGGTAGCGCGGAAACACCACCCGCCAGGGCAGGGCGTGGTCCTGAATGCCGGCGAAGCTCGTTGCGCTTGGCCGCATGTGTGCCACCGTGCCCTTGGAGGTGTCCGGGATGGGGGCGGTGATGAGGGCGTCGGGTGCGAAGGCGCGCATGACATCGATCGAGCGGTTCTTGAGGCTGACCGGGCGGCACAGGGAGTGGATCTCGGCCGTCTCAGGGTCGATCAGGATGAGCTCGTCCGACAGCAGCCGCCAGCCGCGGCACATCAGGGCTGCGCACAGGGTGCTCTTGCCGGAGCCTGAGGGGGCGGGCAGCAGGATGGCACGGCCGTGTTTTTCCAGCACAGCACCATGGATGATCAGGAACTGGTGGGCATGGCTGTAGATGCACCAGTTCATGCCCCACTCGAGCAGGGCGAAAGCCTGCTTGCCGGGCAAGGGCTTGAAGGGCTCGATGCCGTCCAGATCAAAGATGGATTGCGGCCGCAGTACACGCCGCAGACCAGAGGAAATGCGGATGCGCACATGAAAATCGGCAAAGGCGTCGGGTTCTGCGAGCGGGAAGGCGTCGTAGAGCAGATGGAGGCTTTCAGCGACCTTGGGCAGAGGGGAGTTGATGCGGAACACGAAGGGTCCGGTCTGCAGGCGCAAGCCGTTTCCGCGCAGGCAGCTCGAGAGCTGATCGTGAGTCAGGTCGCCAAGTAACAAGTCAGGAAGGGGCCAGGACGCCCAGGTCGATCAACAGCGTCAGAGTCTGCTCGAAAGCACCTCGATCGAGCGCATGTGCGCTTGAACAGGTCTCGTGCAGTGCTAAGGGTGAGAGTCGCTCTGCGCGGCTCAGGGCGTCGATGATGAGCCCGGCCGGGTGAAGCAGGCGATGCGTGTTTCCGCTCTGACTGTCATAGAGCACCACATCTCCATTCCAGATCCGGAACTCGCGGAAATCCGCATCAAGCTGCAGGTCTTGATCAGGTGTCGCGCTCAATCCCAAGGCTTTGCCGTGGTCGCATCATACGTGTTGT
>JAKORQ010000121.1 GCA_029777755.1 Planctomycetota bacterium | reverse complement strand
GTGCAGGTGTGCGAGTCGGTGCCCAGCAGGATCTCGCCGGGACGCACGTGACCTTCCTCAGGCAGCGCCTTGTGGCAGACACCCTTGTAGTTGGTCTTGGTGGGATCCCGGTAGGGGTTGGGCATCCCCGGGTTCATGGTGACGAACTCGGGGTCGTAGTAGTACTTCAGGTTCTGCTTGGTGGCGAAGTCGCGCAGGATCTGCACGTTGCGGTGACACTTCTCGTCAGCGGTGAAGATGTAGTGGTCGGGGATGATGACCACGCGGGTCGGATCCCAGACTTTCGCATCCTGGCCGAACTGCTCATAGAAGACGCCAATCGTGCCGGGCCCGCAGACGTCGTGGGTCATGAGCACATCCACGTCAACCCAGATGTTCTCCCCGGGGACAACGCGGGATTTGCCCGAGTGTTTTGCCAGAATCTTTTCAGTCATCGTCATGCCGGCCATTTATTTCTTCTCCTCGATTGATGCAAAGACGCTGCAGTATATAGAGCTGCGCGCGAAACCGGAAGATTGACGGATCCATCCATCAGCCCGGGAGTGCATGTATCCGGGTATTACGTTGGTGAGGTGGGTTGCGTTCGGCGGCAAATGCAATGGCTGAGGCCGGTGAACGGGGCCAACAGGCCCATGACGGAGATTGTGGTTCAAGACATAGCCAATACCTTGGGGAAAACAGAAAGCCCAAAGCAGAAGCTCCCGGACCGATGCCATCCTTTGCCCAACATTCTCAGGCAGGTTGGCACCGGCCTCAGGCAATGACGACAGAATGGCGAAAGGCATCAGGCAAAATGTACTTCCTGCATCGGGGAAGACCCGGCAAGGTGAGCCATGATGCTCATATTTAGAGTGGCATCGGTCACTTACACTTGGCCCGCCACTAGCTTGAACATCAGGCACAGCATTTGTTAGATCGCATGCTTGACTGCGACAAGGAAGCTGTTTCCGCTGGCGCGGGGGATAAGGAAGCACGCTGTGGAGGGGAGCATCCTGCTAAAAGGGGGGATTCTCGAATCCAAACGTTGCCCGCTGCCCGATCTGTCTGGGGCCCGACTTAACTAAGGGCTTTTAGGGGACAGGGAAGGAGATCGAATGAGCCGTGAGAACCTGCCGGCGACACGTCTTGCCGATGCTCGGGACTCGTTGACGGTGTCGATGCCGACTACTTCAGGTCAGCCTGGCTCGGATCTGGATGGTGGCTTTTCGCCTTACCGCTTGATCCACCAGTACTTGAGGGGACGCTATGCCGTCGCCATCATCTGCGGCCTCGTCCTGGCCGTCTTGATGGCGACCCTGGGGTGGATGTCTACCAAGCCGTTGTATCGCAGCGAGGCGCTGATTCGCATCTCCTTCGATATCCCACGAGTCATCGAGGGAGAGCAGGAATATCGGTCACTGGATGTGTTCATGGCGTTCATGGCCTCCCAGCAGGCCATGATCAAGACCCATCGCATCCTCTCAGTGGCGCTGCAGGATCCGCTCTGGCAGGAAAACGGCTACAACCCCGACACCATACCCATCGACGGCTTTGCCCGTGACCTAACCGTCAAGTACGAGGGCGGTGAGCACCTGAAGGTCATCTACGACTCCAACGACCCGGTTTTCGCTGCCACCGCAGTGCAGTCGATCGTGGCCGCCTATGTCGAGATGTACAACTCGATGGACAAGAAGACGACCAATGAGAAGACGGCCGCGCTGGCTTCCCGCCAGGAGACGCTGGTCAAGCAGCTTGAGGACATGGACAAGCAGTTGCGGGCGGAGGCCGAGAAGTATGGTAGCTCTAGCATCGACCAGTTCTACGAGACGGCCGTCACGCACCTGACCAGGGTTGAATCTTCGCTGATCGATGTCCGCATCGCCCTGGCGCTTACCGACGGCCGAGGTGAAGGGGTGGCTGCCCTCTCGCCGCAGCAGATCGCCAGGTTTGACCCGACCATGAACCGCTATCAGGCCGAGCGCGAGCAACTGGAGATGGAACTACAGCAGCTTCGCCTGCGCGGCTATGGCGAGAACCACAAGCAGGTCATCCAGGCCAAGAGGATGCTGGACCTGACCGAGAGCCGAATAAAGGAGTATGTGCGGGAGTTCGCGGCCACCAACGCGGGCGGTCAGCAGAGCATGGTTCCGTCCATGCCCGTGCCCCCGGGACAGGCCGCCGGTCCCTCGCTATTCGGCAAATCGCGCGACGAGCTGCAGGCTTACGAGGCAAACCTTCTGGAACTGAACAAGACCGTCAGGGAGCAGGTTGCGACGCTGGGGGCGCAGAAGCTGAAGATGGAAGCCATGCGAGCGGAGCGCGCCAAGCTCAAGGAAGAACTCTCCATGGTGACGCAGCAGATTGCCACCATGCAGCTTGAATCCGGCATCAGTGGGCGACTGAGCGTCATGAGCAATGGGGAGACGCCGCTGCTGCCGTTCCGGGATCGCCGGATGCACCTGGCCGGTGCTGGCGGGTTGGTGGGACTGTTCCTGCCGGCGGCCGCCATCATCGGCTATGGCGTGATCACGCGGAGATACCGCTACTCGATGGACGCCAGCGAAGACCTGGCCGGGGAGATCCCGCTGCTGGGCATTCTTCCGCAGTTGCCGGCGCGTCTGACGGACCCGGAGAGCGCGGCCGACGCCGCGCAATGCCTGCACCAGATACGCGTCATGCTCCAGGTGAACAACCAGGGACATGACTCCACGGCGTACCTGATGACCAGCTCTTGTCCTGGGGAGGGCAAGACCAGCTTGTGTGCGGCGCTTGCGCTTTCGTTCGCGGCGGCCGGCGCCAAGACTCTGGTGATGGATGCCGACCTGATAGGCCAGCGGCTGACGCGTGGCTATCGTATGGAAGACAGGCCCGGTTTCCGCGAGGCGATGCAGCATGGCGCGAAGGCGGCTGCGTACTACTCGTCGGGCGTGCCGCGGCTGTCGATCATGCCGGCCGGTGTTTCTGACGGGCGTGATGCCTGCGCGGTTTCCTCCAAGGCGATAAGGAAGCTGCTGGCAGCACTGAAGGAGGAGTTTGATGTGATCCTGGTCGACTCCGGGCCGATACTGGGGAGCCTGGAGGCGCTGGTGGTCGCGCAACATGTCGATGGAGTGGTCCTGACCATTTCCCGCGAGCAGCAAAAGCCGCTGGTGGACCGTGCCATACGTCAACTCAGGGCAGTCAATGCCCACATAGCGGGGATGGTGTTCAACAAGGCCGAATCGGCGGACTTCAAACGATCAGTAGGGGCGTCTTCGCTGCGCTCGATTCCGCGTAACCCGGAATCCTCAGCGCTGGTGAAGGCGGGCGTTACAAGTACGTCGGGATTTGGATCGCTGGTGGATTCGGTACAGACATACATGCCTGTCGCCGAGGTCCAGTAGCGCTGATTGAAGGGGAGATCGAAGGGAAGGCGCGTGCGTTGCGCGCGGATCCGCCGAAGGGGAAATCAAGGTCGGCGGTGCAGTAGGGGAGTGAGTTGGCAGGATGTCGTGATCGCAGCCTCGGCGGCGATACGACCTGGCCGTAGCCTGCAACTCATGCAGGAGTGTTGGGAGGTAGGATATGCTGTGCGAAACAGCTCTTGGCAAAGAGGGGTTGGAGGGGGTTGAATCATTCGCGGACGCAGGCCCGCGACACCGCATCTACGTCGTCCTCAAGGGTGTGGTGGAGTGGATCGCTGCGTTGATCCTGCTGATTCTGCTTTCGCCCATCATCGGCATCCTGGCGTTGCTGGTCAGGTGCACGTCTGCCGGTCCCGCGTTTTACTCGCAGGTCAGGCTGGGTCTAAACGGCGTCCCGTATCGCATCTACAAGCTCCGCACGATGGCTCACGAATGTGAGAAAGCGACCGGGGCGGTCTGGTCGCCGGGAGCCAGCGATCCGCGCGTCACACCGCTTGGCCGAGTGCTGCGCGATACTCACCTGGATGAGTTGCCCCAGCTCTGGAACGTGATCAAGAGAGACATGTGCCTGATCGGTCCGCGCCCCGAGCGCCCCGAGATAGCCGCCAACCTTGAGCGCGCCTTCAGCCGCTATCGCGAGCGCCTGCTGGTGAAGCCGGGCGTGACCGGGCTCGCGCAGGTTCAGCTCCCGCCGGATGTCGACCTGGAATCTGTCCGGCGCAAGCTCGCCTATGACCTGCACTACGTGAGAGAGGTCAACCCGATCCTCGATGCGCGGATCCTGTTTGCGACATTTCTCAAGTTTGCCGCCTCGGCGTTCGACGCGGTCGGCCGCGGCCTGGTGAAGAGTGAAAAGCAGATTGTCGAGGCACAGAACTATGGCGGGGTGAAGATCGCGGTCAGCGATTCCTGGCATGTCGGGGCTGCGTAGGGGAAGAGACCGAAAATGAGCGATCTGTGCCTGGGCAAGGAACTCCACAGCCAACCGAGAGAGACTCCACGGCCGAGACTGGATCTCTCCCGGCTTGGCTTTGGTCCGTTTGTCTTCGTGAACATCTGCCTTCTGCTTCGCCCGCAGGAGCTGATCCCGGCGCTGCAGGTGCTTCACCTCTATGAGGTGAGCATGCTGATATGCCTCGCGATCTACTGGCCGAGGATCCTTGTCGCATTGCGCTGGGAGCGCCTGCGCCAGGCCCCGATCACCATATGCGTCCTGTTGCTGCTGCCGCTGATGGCCTGGTCGATCATGTGGCACAGCCTGACGGATCGCTTCTCGCAGTATGTGATCGAGTTCCTCAAGATCGTCATCTATTACATGGTGCTGGTGGTGGCGATCGACACGCCCCAGCGGCTGCGCCGGTTCATCCTGTGGCTGGCGGTGATCATCACAACCGTCGCCCTGATCGGCCTGGGACACCACCTGGAGTGGTGGAAGGTGGACACCATCCAGACGCTGATCGACAAGCGCACCGCCCAGGTTGAGGGGATGATGTTCGTGGTGCAGACGCTGAAGCTGGAGCGACTGATCGGCGTGGGGATCTTCGCCGACCCCAACGACCTGGCCCAGATCCTGGGCGTGGGGATGGTGCTGTCGGTGTACGGGTTTGAGCTGTCGCGCTTTGCCATCACGAAGGCGCTGTGGCTGATGCCCATCGGGGTGATGACGGCATGCATCTATTACACCAAGTCTCGCGGTGGACTGCTGGCGATGTTCGCGGGGCTGGGGATCCTGTTCATCGCCCGCTTTGGCTTGCTTAAGGCGGTAATCGCAGGGGCGGTGGCGCTGGTTCCGCTGGTGTACGTGTTCGCCGGGTACCAGACGAGGATCAGCACCGAGGATGACAGCGCCCAGTCCCGCGTGCAGCTATGGAGCGATTCCCTGCAGGCGCTGCGCGAGGATCCGCTATTTGGGATCGGCCCGGGGTCGATGAACGACTATTCCGGGCAGGTATCGCACAACAGCTTCCTGCAGGCATTCGCCGAAACCGGCCTGCCCGGGGGGTACCTGTTCTTGAGCGCCTACGCGATCGCGGTACTGGGGATTCTGCGGACGGGAAGGCGCAGCGTCAGGATAGTCGACCCGGATCTCCAGAAGCTGATGCCTGTGCTGGTGGCGGCGACAGTCTGCTACTGCGTCGGCATGATGTCCCTGACGCGCAACTACGTCATTCCGACCTACCTGATCCTTGGAATCGCGACAGTCTACCTTCGCATGGTCCGCACCGAACCGGAGATGCCGCCGGTTGCCGTGAGCATGGGACTGCTTGGCAAGACGTTTGCTCTTGCGGTGAGTTTCCTGGTGGTGATGCACGTTTTTGTGAAGGCCTTCGTGCGGTGGGGCTAAGTACCTTGGAAGGACGTTAATGAGGGGACGAATCGCGAGCAACGTGGTGTGGAACTGGGTGGGGATGGCGGTAACGGTTCTCACCGGTTTCGTGGTAGCGCCTTACCTTGTCACGCGCCTTGGGGATACCACCTATGGCCTGTGGATCCTGATCGCATCGGTGTCGGGGTATTTCGGGCTGCTGGACCTGGGCGTGCGCGGCTCGGTGGGAAGGTATGTCGCCTTCTACCGCGCCCGTGACGAGCATGAGGAGGTAAACCGATCGCTGAGCACCTCGCTGATGATCCTCACTGGCGTTGCGGTGCTGGCGCTGTTGGCGACGCTCCTGGTCCTGCAGGTGTTTTTCCGCATCTTTGAGGTGCCGCCGGAGCATATACCAGTGGCCCGCACCGCCATCCTGATCATCGGCATCAACCTGGCGCTCACCTTCCCGATCACGGTATTCGATGGTGTTCTTTGGGGATTTGAGCGTTTTGACCTGCTGAACATGGTCGATATCCCCACGGCGCTGCTTCGCACCGGGCTTACCTTCGCCCTGGTGCACGGGCCGGAGGATATCGCCGCCCTGGCGTGGATAACCCTCATCACCACCACGGGTAATGAACTGGTCAAGGGAGTTATGAGCTTCGCTATCGAGCGCCGCCTGCGGGTGAGCGTTGGGCGGTTCTCGCTGGTTCACCTGAAGCAGCTCTATGGATACGGCTTCTGGCAGTTCCTGCTACAGATCGCCCGGCAGACGGGGATGCAGGTCGGCCCGCTGATTGTCGGTGTCGTGGTGTCGGTGGCGGCCGTCACTCCATTCTCGATTGCCTCTCGCGTGCTCCAGTACGCCGGCGGTTTCATGGTGGCTGCGACCGGGGTGATGACTCCACTGGCCACAGCACTGCATGCCCGCAGTGAGCGGGCCAGGGAACAGCAGATGTTCCTCGATGGCGGCAAATGGTGCACCGCCTTTGCGCTGCTGATGGTGTGGGGGCTGCTGATGCTGGGCAGGCCGTTCATGGCACTGTGGGTGGGCGCCGACATTGCGGACGACGCGATCCCGGTGCTGGTGGTGCTGATGCTCGGCGAGGCGCTTGCCATGTCGCAGTGGCTCACCTTCTCCATGCTGCTGGGAAAAGCCAAGCATCGTGCCCTCGCCATCGCCAGCGTCGCGGAGGGGGCGCTGGCGGGCGTGGGCGGGGCGATTGCCGCTTACTACTGGGGCATGGTGGGAGTGGGCATTGCCTTCGGATCGGCCGCGATGCTCTGCCGGGGGGTGTTCCAGGTCGTCTATGGCTCACGCCTGATGGAAGTTAGCCTGACGAGGTATTTGCTCCATTCCCTGGCAGTGCCGGCGGTCGTGGCATTGCCACCCTGCGGCATTCTGGCCGCGGTGGTTTGGTTCCACGAGCCGCAAAACTGGGGAGAACTTGCGGCCTACAGCGTGGGTTTTGCAGGGATATATGTCCTGAACGCATATCTGCTTCTCTGGCGCGGGCGCCAGGCCGACGATGCGCTGGAGGAAGGCACGGTTCAGTGGATTGGTCAAGAAGTGGAGAAGGTCCATGGCTGAGCCACGTGTAAGTGTCGTCATACCCGCCTACCGCTGCGCCAAGGTCATCGCTTGCGCCATAGAGAGCCTGCTGCGCCAGACACGCCGGCCGGACGAGATTATCGTCGTCGATGACGGCTCTCCCGACGATATTGCCACGGCCCTGGCTCCGTACCGATCCGACGTGATCTTGCTTCGCAAGGAGAATGGCGGCGCGTCGAGCGCCCGCAACGCCGGTATCGAGATCGCCACCGGCAACTTTGTCGCCTTCCTCGATGCCGATGATTTCTGGCACCCGACCAAGCTGGAAGACCAGTTGCGCATCTTTCGCGAGCATCCGGAAGTTGGCCTGATCTCCAGCAGGTACCTCGTGAAATACCGGGATGGGGGCAGTGAGGAATATCCTGACCTGTCCACCGCGACATGGGACCGGGTGCTGCACCTGAAGGGACCTGACGCCTTTGAAATGGCGATGCTGGTCTGGACCAGCGTGGTGATCATCCGGCGCGAGGTGCTGGGGGACAATCGGTTCGATACCCGGCTGAAGACGGCCGAGGATCGCGACCTGTGGGCCACACTGGTGAGCCGGACACCGATATACCTGCAGTCGGACCTCACTGCGACGCTCATTGAGCTGGAGGGGTCGCTCTCCCACTCCGATCTCGACCTCGATTGCCAGTGCATGCTGCGCGTCGTCCGCAGGCATCAGGATCTGCTGGGGGTGGCGGGAGTGCGGCGCTGGGAGGCGTCGGTATACCGCCGCTGGGCCGCGACATACCTGGGGCAGGGCAACGGAGGCAAAGCCATCCTGCCGGCGCTGCGGCGTCTGCGCTATCAGCCGCTCTCGCCGGAAGCCTGGTGGGTTCTCGCCAAGTCATCATTTCTCTCGATACGTCCCGCATCGCACACATCTGCGGAGACCGCAGGAGCAGTTCATTAACATGACATACCTGGCCGCCCAACATCACGGCACCAAGTTAAGTGCCAACATCGTGCGGAGCATCGAGCAGTTCGAGGCGATGCGCGATGAGTGGAACGCGCTGTTCGAGAAGGCGTGCAATCCGTCCCCGCCGCTGCACTTCGACTGGGTGAGCAACTGGCTGAGCGTTCACCAGGGGAGGTTTGTGCGCTGTGACGACGGTTTGCGGATCATCTGCTGCCGCCGGGAGGGGGCACTGGTGGCCGTCCTGCCGCTTTACCTGCGTGAGGCGATGAGGATATCCGACGGCGGTCGACACCTGCGCTTCATATCCACCGGGGAGTATGAGCGTGATGAGATCTGCCCCGATTACCTTGACCTTCTGAGCTTCCAGGAGACGCGCGAGCAGTGCGTCGAGCTGGCCTGGAGTCAGCTTTGCCAGAACCTGGATCGCAGCTATGACCGGCTGGAACTGAGCGACATCCCGCATGACTCACAGTTTGTCACTTGGGCGAGGGAGAACGGCGCTGCCCATGACCTGCAGATTGTTCCACGTGGAACCTGCCCGATAGCCGATCTGAACGGAGGATTCGATAAGTACCTCTCGCGGCTGTCGGCCAATACGCGCCAGCAGATCAGACGGCTGCTGCGCGCCGCCACGCAGGCGGGGGTGGTGTGCGAGTCCGC
>JAKORQ010000120.1 GCA_029777755.1 Planctomycetota bacterium | reverse complement strand
GCTGGAGGCGCGGCTGAAGAATCTCATCGGGCGGGAATCGACCGGGAGGCGGTATTTCTGAATATTTGACCAACGATTGTTTGCCTCCTGTGATCGGCCCGGGACGCCTATGTTCCGGGCCGATTGTTTTGCGCAATATGCCGGGAGGAACAGTTGTGGCCGGGTGTAATACTCTTGCCCCGATGGGAAGGTTGGCCGATGGCTTGATCGCCTGAGCGTGGCCACGTACATTTCGCCTCTTTAAGCGAGATATGACTATGGCAGAGAAGAAAATCGGCGTTTGTCTGTTGGGTTGCGGAACCGTTGGCGGCGGAGTTGCCAACATCCTGATGGAGCAGCGTGAGATGCTGCGCACGCGGACGGGCATCGATTTTCAGCTCACGCACGTGGTCGTTAAGGGCAAGGAGGACTTTCCCCCCAACGCCGATCAACTGCCCATGAGCACCGATGCGCTCGCGGCCATCAACGACCCGGCCAGCGACATCGTCGTGGAGCTTATCGGCGGAACGGGCGTGGCCAACACGTTTGTGGAGGCTGCCCTCAAGGCAGGAAAGCCGGTGGTAACCGCCAACAAGGCGCTGCTGGCTACGAAAGGACTGGAGCTTTTCCGCCTGGCGCGTGAGAACAAGACCTGCATCGCCTTTGAGGCTTCCGTAGGTGGCGGTATCCCGATCATCGACGCCATCACCCGCGGACTGGCGGCCAATCGTATCGATGCCCTTCTGGGCATCGTCAATGGCACCTGCAACTTCATCCTCACCAAGATGACGCAGAACGGCTGGAGCTATGCCGAAGCGCTAAAGGAAGCGCAGAAGCAGGGATTCGCCGAGGCCAATCCAGCGATGGATGTGGAGGGCAAGGATGCGGCCCAGAAGCTGGCGATCATCGCCGGGCTGGCCTTCAACTCCCGCGTGGCTTTCGAGAACGTCCATGTCGAGGGCATAGACAAGCTGGAGGCGCTGGACATCAAGTTCGCCGGCGAACTTGGTTACGTAATCAAGCTGCTGGCGATCGCCGAGCGTAAGAATGGCTCGATATCGCTGCGGGTCCATCCCACGCTGGTGCACAAGCAGGCGATGCTGTCGGATGTCTCCGGGTCGTTCAACGCCATCAGCATCTACTCACACGCGCTTGGTCATGCCCTCTGGTACGGGCGCGGCGCCGGGAGGATGCCCACCGCCTCGGCGGTAGTGGCCGACATCATCAGCGTGGCACAGGGAGTTCAGCAGCTGCTGTTCGACAAGATGAACATCTTCATGGATGTGACCGAGCCGGCGAACGTGCTACCGTTCGAGGAGCTGAGGTCGCGCTACTACCTGAGGCTCTCGGCGGAAGACCGGCCCGGCGTGATGGCGAAGATCACGGCCATCCTCGGCAAGTATGGCATCAGTCTCTCGAGTATCCATCAGCATGAAAATGATGGCGGCACTCACGTGCCTGTGGTGATCACCACCCACATAGCGAGAGAAGGCGACGTGCAGTCCGCGATCAGGGAAATCG
>JAKORQ010000119.1 GCA_029777755.1 Planctomycetota bacterium | reverse complement strand
GTGTGGGCTGGGCGCTTTTGCGACATCGTTGCCGGCGGCTGAGCAGACTGTGGGTGGCGGTACGCTGGAGAACCCGGCCAAGGGGCCGCCGCCGGCGTTTGGTATCGGCGGTGAGAAGATGGTGCTGGTGAAGAACTGGGATTTCGGCGCCAACGGAACCATCCGCAACATGGATGAGATGGACGCCGAGTTCCAGTATCACGACCAGTTCAACAATATCGACATCGGCGGCCAGTACGGCTCGATGATGCTCGCCAGCAGGAAAGAGACGGTCCGCCCGAAGCTGCCGCAGCCGGTGGAGGATCCGCGCAACCCCGTGCGCGAGTTCACCGACGAATCCCTCAAGGCCTACCTGGTGGCCATGAAGGGAGATCGCACTCTCCTGCCCGAGGAGTGTGAGGGGGTCATGGTCAAGCCGGATCGCCATGAGGTGGGCAATGGCTCGTTCATGGCCAAGTTCCACCTTCCCAACGGCGGCGCCCTGCTGGGGCAGGACATTGTGTGGGAGACGCGCGTGCGCTACAAGACGCCGCCTTACTTCTGGTTTGCCATCTGGACGGTCGGCAATCTCTGGAGTCGCGGGGCGGAGATCGACCTGATCGAGAGCTTCGGCTACGACAATGGCGGCGGGGCCACCAACTTTGATGGCCGATACTGGCATTCGGCCGTCGGCGGCGGCACCAAGACCATCGACTACAAGAACTGGGGCAAGGGGATGGCGGCGGCCGGCGTGACCGATTTCGACGCCACCCAATGGCACGTCTGGACGCTCCATTACACGAAGGATGACAAGTACACTGTCTACATGGACGGTATCCCGGTGCAGAGCGGCGAGATCCACTGGACCCGCTCAGGCGAGAAGCCGGGCACGCCCATCGACATGGTCTTCCTCTTCGACGGGGGCTGGGGACATACCCGCGTCAACAGCGTCAACAAGGAGATGCCGGCCACAGAGCTGCTGGGCAAGTTCTTCGAGTGGGACTATTCGCGACTTTACCTCTCGCCAAAGGACTGATAGCGCAAGCCTGGCCGGATAACCGACCGGCACCGGATCATCTTGCCTCCGGGATGAATCGCCCTACACTTGGGGGCATATGAGACATGTGATTTCCGCACTGGTCATCAACGAGCCCGGCGTTCTTGCCAACGTCGCCGGGATGTTTGCCGCCCGTGGGTTCAACATAGACTCGCTCGTGGTAGGCAGAACCGAGAATCCTGAGCTTTCCCGGATGACCATCGTCGTACATGGCGACGACAACACCATCGAGCAGGTGCGGAAGCAGTTGGCCAAGCTGGTGCCGGTAGTGAAGGTCCGCGATTTCACTGGCCTGAGCTATGTCGAGCGCGATTTGGTGCTGGTGACGATCGGCGTCGGCCCGGACAAGCGCAATGAGGTGATCGAGATCGTTAACCTCTTCCGCGGCCACGTGGTGGACGTCGCCAGGAACAGCCTGATGGTGCAACTGGCCGGCACCGAGGACAAGCTTGAGGCCATGCTGGAGCTGCTCCGGCCGTACGGCATCAAGGAGATGGCCCGCACCGGCGTGATCGCCATGACCCGCGGGAACCAGAACTCCCGCGACGAGGCAGAAGCCAAGGCCACGACAACCAAGCGCACGCGAAGCAAGACAGCCCCCACCGGGCCGTCGCTGCCTCCGTCGTAGTACGGCTTGTTATTTGCGATCCCTGTTTTGACACAAAGACTCTAAGGCACAAAGACACGAAGCATCCGCCTGGCGGGTGCTTTGTGCGTTTTAGAGCTGCCTGCCCCACTTCATGCGGAAGGTCTCTAATAGTGCGGGCAAGGACGTCCGCGCCGCCGGAGAGCTGTCCCGAATCTCTACGCCGCATGGGGATGCTATTGGGGGCGTCGCTTAGCGCTTCGGGATCCCGCAGGTCGAGGTCGACCCGCTCTACTTGTAGCGCAGCTTCGGCGGAACTGCGCGAGGCATGAAATTGGCGACCACTTGCCGGGTTGACATTGCTGTGCTTACCTAAGATCAGGATAAGCATGAGCAGGACTCACCATCATCACGTTGCCATCGTTGGGGCTGGGCCGGTTGGGATTGAGATTGCCGCCGCCATGAAGCGGGAGGGAATCGACTATGTGCATTTTGATGCCGGGCAGATAGGGCAGACCATCTATCAGTTCACCCCGCAGACGCGCTTTTTCTCTTCCAACGAGCGCATCGCCATCGCCGGGGTGCCGCTGCAGACCTGTGACCAGAGCAAGAGCACGCGCGAGCAGTACCTGGCATATCTGCGCAGCGTGGTGCAGCAGTTTGATCTACAGGTGCGCACCTATGAGCGGCTCGAGTCGATCAGGCGGCTTGATGATGGGAGCTTCCTGCTCGACACCAACGGTATTCGCGGCCCGGCACAGTGGCATGTCCAGAAGCTGGTGCTGGCGACCGGGGGAACGGCCGGCCCGCGAAAGCTGGGTATCCCCGGCGAGGACCAGGAGAATGTCCATCACCGCTTCGATGATCCGCATGTCTACTTCCGCACGCGCGTGCTGATCGTCGGCGGGAAGAACTCGGCCATCGAGGCCGCGCTGCGCTGCTATCACGCGGGCGCCAATGTGTCGATGTCCTATCGCCGGGCGGAGTTTGATCCCAAGCACATCAAGTACTGGCTGTATCCCGAGATCACCGGGCTCGCGAAAGCCGGGCGCATAGACATCCACTACAACACGCAAATGACCAGCATCGACGGAACGGCCGTCACCTTGCGTGACGTCGTCACCGGCGAGGAATCGACTGTCCATACCGACTTCGTGCTGGTGCTGATCGGCTACCGCGCTGACATGAGCCTGGCGCGCATGGCGGGAGTCGAACTGAAGACAGAGTTTGAGGTACCCACCATCAACCAGGAGACGATGGAAACCAACGTCCCGGGCGTCTACATCGCGGGGACAGCCATCGCCGGCACACAGGACCAGTTCCGTGTCTTTATCGAGAACTGCCACGTGCACTCCGAGCGGATCGTGGCGTCGATCCTCGGGCGCAACCCCGCTCGCGTGCAGCAGACGGAGTACCTGCGCCCGGAGAGCTGATAGTAGCTATCGATCGACCGAGGTTTCCGGCGAGAAGGTGGCCGACACGGTGGTGAGCCGCGGCGTGATGTTGGCGCTGAGCATCACCAGCCCGATGACGATGCAGATCATCGCCATGAATAGTTGCTCGCTGCGGCGATGCTCGCGTTCAAACTCGGCCCGGGCGGGGTTGGCCCTGTCCGGGTCGCCGGCTTCCTCGAGAAAGCGTTTGCGCTGCTCCCACGTGCGGGGATAGTGCCAGCGCCACTCGTAGAACAGCACCGCCAGCGCCCCCGCCCAGAGCGCCAGGCGAAGCATGGCGGCCATGAAGTTGCTGCCCTCGAGGTTGACCAGGAAAAGCTGCGCCAGCATCAGCGGCAGCATGGCAATTACGCAGACCATCTGGATCTGACCGAGCCGCGCCAGCAGCGTGCCGACGATCTCCCCGGCCACCACCGCCGTCTGCTCGTCGCGAAGACCCGGGTCGCTGTACACGCCGCTGCGCACTTCCAGACGGCGAACGACGCGAAAGATCACCGGTGCGGCGACGGCGAGAAAGACAGTGCTCCCCAGCCAGATGGAAAGATCCAGCCAGTAGAGAATCTGGACAACCTGATAGAGCAGCGTCATTTCACACTCGCACGAGCCTCGGGCGGCACCAGCTCGGGGCGGGAAGGATCATACCCGACTACCGCGATCTTGTAGCGGTCGGCCAGTTCAAGTGTCTTGGTGCGCTCCAGGATGATGGTCTTGTTCGCCTCCAGCACCAGACATCCGGCGCCGGCGGCGTACAGCTTTTCGATGGTGGTGGTGCCGACGGCCGGTACATCCAGCTTGGCATCCTCCGGGCCGTTGGTGACCTTGATCATGGTCCAGCCCCCGGTGCGGCACAATTCACCGGCGCGCCGGATCATCTCATTGGTGCCTTCCAAGGCTTCCACCGCGATGATGTCGCGGTTGATGACGGCGATGGCCTGACCGATATCCAGGCGGCTTATGGTTCGGCACAGCTCAAACCCGAACACCACATCCATCCACTGCCCTTTGGTGGGCTGGCGTCGAGTGAGAACCCCGGGGGTACAGAGTTGATCCTTGCAGTATTGCGTTGAGTCCAAGAGCGTAATCCCGGCCGAGGCCAGTTCATCCGCAAGGGCATCCAGCACCGCGCGGGGGCGCTTGTCGTGACGAAGCCGGCCAAACCACAACCTGATCGTTCGCCAGTCCGGAATATAGCGGAAATAGCGCCAGCGGTCATACATCAGGCTCTTCTTGACCCGGCCGACCATGATCGCTTCATCACAGCCATGGGAGCGCAGGATCCGCACCCATTTACCGATGCGCAAGATCCCCGCTTCCTGGAAATAGTCGGTTTCGACCTTCAGTTCAGGCCAGTAGTTGCCATGAAGCCCTACGCAGACCACCTTCCGGCCGGCCGCCCGCGCCCCGCGCGCAACCAGGATCGGAAAAACACCTTCGCCAGCGATAAGCCCCAGTGGCTTCATCACCTAATTATTACTGCATGACTGCGGTTGTTGAAACCCCGATTCAACATGAACTTAGACCAAGTTCCACTCAAAGTGGAACGGGCAGTCTCCGTCCGCGGGAGCTAAGGCGATCCTCGACGAATATGCGGCATCAGAGCAAGGGAAACAGGAAGACGCACATTGATTCCCCGTTTTTGACCAAAAAGCGACGAAGTAACTGAATCGTCTTTGGCCTCCCGATGCCGGTTAATGTGAATACTGCTCTGGCAGACTTCTGCCGATTCCGAGTCCCGCGGCCTACAGGACAATCCGCTGCACTTGAAGTTGAGCGGCTCTAGCTCACACGTCCCGGCTGGCAATATGGTCCCATACATCTGCCGATCGCCCAAAGCAAAGAAAGCGCCCGCGGATCCGCAGGCGCTTTGCTTCCAACCATCGGCCAGCCAGTACACCCGGGCGCTTCCGGTCACATCCCCGGCCGCCACAGGTAATAGAACCCGGTGGGCAGGACCTCCTCGGGCATGGGGATGGTCAACTGCATCCCGTTTGCCTCGGGGGCGGGAACCTGGTTTGATGCGTAGATCGAGCCGCCGTAGCCGTATGGCCTGATGTAGAGCACCGCCTTCGCGCCGGAGGCATCCGCCTTTTGCCGGGCCAGGTCCAGCGCATCATCCAGCGTGCCCGGGCGATCCACCAGTTTCAGGCGCAGTGCCTGCTCTCCCGTGAATACGCGCCCATCGTTGATGCGATTCACATCCACTTCCTGCAGTTCCCGGCGGGTCTGCACCACACCCACGAAGCGATTGAAGTAATCCATGATCATCGCCTGGATCACCTGGCGCTCCTCCTCGCGCATCGCCTTGAACGGGGAAGCCATGTCCTTGAGTTGCCCGCTCTTGATGATGTAGGAACGGGCGCCGATCTTGTTGAGGGTTCCCTCGATGTCGAAGGAGGTGAAGATCACGCCGATGGAGCCGACCACGCTGGTCGGCTGGACGACGATCTCGTCGGCCGCCAGGGCCGCGTAATAGCCTCCCGAGGCGCACAGTTCCTGCACGGAGGCGATCACCGGCTTGCCGGTGCGCTTCTTGAAATCGCTGATGAGCTGATATGCGGTGTCGCTGGCGGTGACGGTGCCGCCGGGACTGTTGATGCGCAGGACAACCGCAACGACATTCGGGTCTTTCTCAGCGCGCTGAAGCTGCTGCGTCAGCAGGCTTATGGCATTCTCGCCGCTCCCCATCAGGCTGGGTGTGCGGGCATTCACGATGGTGCCCTCGATGGGGATGATGGCGATCTTCTTCTTGAATAGTCCCTTTCCCTGCTGGACCTCGGTCTCCTCAAGGCCGGACCTGTTAGCCACCGGCGTGATCAGGAAGCTGGGTGCACAGCCTGCCACCAGAATCGCGATCATCAAGCATGTAATCGCTCGAAAGAGTGTGCGCATGTCTCCTCCCACGTCTTTAGTCAACGTGTCCCCTTAAACAGGCGATTCTACAGGGTGCGCTGGACAGGCAGCCACACGCAAAATGGCAGCGGCCTAGACCAGTTCCACTTAAGGTGAGGCAACTCCTCGACGAACCTGCGTGATCAGAGTCAGGGAAACCGAGAGACGCAGCAACCAGGACAGCATCTACCTCTCGATGCCGCTCAACCTGAATGCAACTCGGGCAGACCTCCACCGATGCGAAGTCCCGCGGCCTACAGGACAAGCCGCTCCACTTGAAGTTGACTGCTCTAGCGATTGCCCTGAAGTTGTGCTTCGCCGCGCACGCTGGCCACCGCTTCCACGGGCGCGAATCGGCGCGGCTGGCCGGTGGCAGCCACCACGCTGCTCCACAGCCATCCTTCCGGATCCACCTGCTTTTTCCCGCTGGTCGCCAGCGAGATCGGGACATGCATGAATGTCCCATTCCATGCGCTAATCACGACGCCTGTCTTGCCTGCCATGGCCGCATGCACCGCGTTTCGCGCTAGCTGATCGCAGAAGACCGCATCGTCGGCATTGGCTCTGCCGCTGCGGATGATGTAGCTGGGATCGAAATACTTCACATCAACGTGCATGCCGATGCGATCGAAGTACTCGTTGATGCGGTGCTTCAGGAACAGGCCGATGTCGCCGAGCTTGCGATTGCCCGACTTGTCCACGCCGGCCGGGGCATCATCCAGCAGATCCTGCCCAGCGCCCTCGGCCACCACCACGACCGCATGGTGCCGCCGCTCCAGCCGCCGACGCAGGAACTCAAGTGCCCCGTACTCTTCCTCCAGGGCAAACGGCACCTCCGGGATCAGCGTGAGATTGACCTCCTGGTTGGCCAGCGTCGCCAGGCAGGCGACGAAGCCGGCCTCGCGTCCCATCACCTTCACCAGCCCCACGCCGTTATAGACGCTGTGTGCCTCGGTATGGGCACAGTCGATCACCTGGGAGGCACGCTCCATCGCCGTGGATACGCCAAAGGTGCGCTGCACGAACATCACGTCGTTGTCGATCGTCTTGGGCACGCCCACCACCGCGATCGGCAATTTCTGCCGCGCGGCCTCGTCGGCGATCGATTTTGCTCCGCGCAAAGTCCCATCGCCGCCCACGCAGATCAGGATGTCGATCTTGTTGTCGGCCAGGTACTTCACCATCACTTCCGGCGGCTGCGGGCCGCGCGAAGTTCCCAGCACGCTGCCGCCATCCTCATGGATGTGGTCGACGAAATCGCGCGTGAGCCGGATCGGCTCCTCTGCTGTCTCCGGGTTCAGCCCCGCATACCCGTACCGCAACCCCAGCACCTCGGAGACGCCGTAATTAAAGTGCATCTCGAGGAAAGCCGAGCGGATGACATTGTTGATCCCCGGGCAGATCCCGCCGCAGGTAACGATGGCGGCGCGCGTCTTCGCCGGGTCGAAGAACAGCTTTTCTCGTGGACCGGCCTTCTCGAACACCACATCGCCGGGCAGGTCCATCGTCGTGCCGTACTCCACCTGGTAGCGCACGCGGGCCGTATCCGGGACAAAGTCACCCAGGCCATCTCCGCCACGGGTCGAGAGATTAAGCGGTGAGCGGTAGCGGCATTCCCCCAGTGTCGTGACAGTCGTATCCATAGCGCAATTCCTGGTTAGAGCAGGCCGCCAAGAATATCGCGGCCAGCACAATGTCTAACGTGCAAACTCCAGCACGTCCACCAGATGGAAGCTCTTCTGGCCCACCAGCTTCATCTCCCGCTCGATGGCCTTGCGGGTAAGGTCGTTCGGGTCGGAGAAGTGCGTGTGCGAGAGGACGAGCACCACCTTCTCCGGGTTCTGCTTGTGCAGGCGCTCGATGAGCTTGTCTGTATCGCTTTCCTCGAGGACGCGCTGGATCGTCTTGGGAGGTTCCAGTTCGTGGAATCCCTGCGGGGCGGCCGCCAGCGAGTGAGGTTTGCCGCCAAGCTGGCGAATGTAATAGTGGTACAGCAGTTCACCCTCATTCGCGACAAACACCACCATCGTCTTCTCGCGGGGAATGCTGTTTACGTATTCGATGGCTCCGCGCCAGTCTTCCTTGATCTCCCGGGCAAAGTAGCCCCATACCGATATGCAGCTACCGATGAAGATGGCCGGTATCAGCACAAACCCCGCCACCTTGGCGCGCGATCCCGGCAGCAGCGCCGCCAGCAGCGGCAGCGTCAGTGAGGATGCGGTAAAGATCTTCTCGACGAAGTAGCTCTGGCTCACCTGGGCATAGCCATACACCGCGAGGATGGGAAACAGCCCGATCAGCAATAGGCCGGACGACCAGCGAACCGTGTCGCGCGATCTTCCCGCCAGCACCACCACGCACAGTCCGCCCAGGCACAGCGCCACTGCCCAGCCGATCACCCAGGCGCGGGCGAGCATGCCAAGGTGCATCAGTTTCATTCCCCCGGCCGCCACCAGCACCTGCGCCAGGTCGCGAGGAGAAGGCACCGGCGCCCAGAAATTGCCGTGCAGCCAGCGAACCTGCCCAAGCAGGGCCGGTATCCACCATGCGTATATGAGGATCACCGCCACGCTGATGGCCGCGAACTCCGCCATCCGCCGCCCGAGGCCCGCACGACCCGGGATCACCAGGTACCCCAGCCCAAACCCGGCGACGTAGAACCACATCATGTTGTGCACGTAGACGCTGCCGGCCAGCATGGCGGCCGAGAGCACCAGCCACCATTCCGAGCCCTGCATCCGCCGAACGGCCCCGTACAGCGCCAGCGCCATCAGCAGCGAGGCCACGCCGTACGAACGTGCCTCCTGGGCATACTGGATCTGCAGCACGCTCACCGACATCAGCAGCGAGGCCACCAGCACCCCGCCCAGGCTGCGGGTGATCTGCCAGGCAATCGCCGCTATCACCGGAACCGCCAGGCAGGAGGCAACGGCCGACATGGAGCGCAGCGCCGCCTCGCTCTCCCCAAAAATCTCTCGCCAGCCCTTCAGGAGCAGGTAGTACAGGGGCGGCGAGACATCGTGGCGAATCACCTCGACGATCCGCCAGGGCGCCAGCGTCACCACCCACGCGGAATACCCCTCATCAAACCACAGGCTCTGCTGGCCGATCTGCCAGAATCGCAGCACCCAGCCGGCCACGATGACCAGCGCCACCGCCGCCAGCCATCTCGCCCGCGAGCGGCCCGTAACCGTATCCTCCAGTGCCTGGGTTTGTTCCATCCCGGGCAGATTGTAATTGTGAGCGGTAGAGCCGGCTATTGTTGGAGCCTCAGGAAGTCGACAAAGGACCCTGTAGATGGGCTAAGTTGCGCGCAGGGGGCATTTACCACAACCATCGGATAATCACAGCACAAAAGGTTGTGCTTGCTTTTCAGAGGCATTATGGCAATCTATTTCAGGTTATCGTCACGACAAAGCGCCTGTTGGCCGCGCGTTGCGGCGGCAGACCTTAACAAACAAAGCAAGGAGGCATTCCGATGCTACGGATGCGCCATGTAGTTTTGCTCGCGTCGGCCGCTTTCCTGATGAACGGCTGCGTCGCACTCGACAAGTACAACGCCCTGAAACTCGAACGCGATCAGTACCTTGAGCGCCTGGGCCAGGCGGAAGCCGAGGCTCGCGCGGAGCGTGAGAAGGCCAGGATCCTCCAGGATCAGCTCAATGGTCTGCTGGGCGCCGGCCAGGACAGCCAGAGCCTGCTGGCCACCCTGCAGAAGCAGAACGCCGATCTCCGTGCCCAGCTTGATGAGGTCAACCGCAAGTACCAGGAAGCCCTGCGCAAGACCAACATCGTCATCCCGCAGGAAGTTTCCGATGACCTCTCCCAGCTCGCCCGGCAGTATCCCGACGTGCTGGATTACGATGCCCAGCGCGGCATGCTGAAGTTCAAAAGCGACGTGACCTTCTCCTCCGGCTCGGCCGAGGTGACGGCCAAGGCCAAGGAAGTGCTCAAGCGCGTCGCCGGTATCCTCAACTCCTCCTCCGTCGCAACCTATGAGCTGCTGGTCGCCGGCCACACCGACAACGTCCGGGTGTCGCAGCCGCGCACCATCCAGGCCGGCCACAAGGATAACTGGTATCTGTCCGCTCACCGCGCCATCACCGTGGCCGCCGAGCTGCGCAAGGAAGGCATCGCCGCCAACCGCATGGGTGTCGCCGGCTATGCTGATCAGCGCCCGGTTGCCTCCAACGCCACCGAGGCCGGCAAGGCCCAGAACCGCCGCGTAGAGATCCTGCTGGTACCCGGACCGAAGACCCCGGCCGCCGTCACCCCCGTGGAAGCGGCACCGGTTGTCGCCCCGGCAGAGATCAACAAGTAACGCTGACTGCGGCACTTACCGAGTTTGAATAACCCGTCACCCCGGCCATCGCGCCGGGGTGATCTGTTTTGCGTCTCGCCCGATCCTGCAGCAGATCCACACTTGGCGTTTTCGGCTAACGCAGGCTAACCTTGTGGTGATGGCTTCCGCTGCTGACATCGCAAGGTACAAAGAGAACTTTCAGAGCGAGATTGACGCCGCCTCCACCTATCGTGCGCTGGCGGAAATAGAGAAGAATCCGCAGCTCAAGCAGATCTATGCGCGCATGGCCGACATCGAGCAGCGCCATGCTGACTTCTGGCAGATTCGCCTGGGGGAACTGGGGATCACCGTAATTGCAAAGCCATCGTTCCGCGCCCGCTCCATGCAGTGGATTGCCCGCAAGTTCGGCGTGGCCATCGTGCTTCCAACGCTGGTAAGTGCCGAGCAGAGCGCCAGTGGCACCTACAGCGATCAGCCTGAGGCCCAGGGCACGGAAATGGCCAGCGAGGAACAGGCACACGCCCGCGTGCTCAAGGCCGTTTCGCAGGTGACGCTGAAGAAAGGCGGCATGGAGGGCGGCATGCTCGCCCGCCTGGAGGGCAGACATCGCGCGGTCGGCGGCAATGCCCTGCGGGCGGCGGTGCTGGGGGCAAATGACGGCCTGGTTTCGACACTTTCGCTGGTGATGGGCGTGGCCGGCGGCTCAGGGAACGCCAAGACTGTGGCACTGGCCGCCATGGCCGGCATGCTGGCCGGGGCATCCTCGATGGCCATGGGTGAGTGGCTCTCGGTGCAGTCGGCCCGCGAACTGGCGCAGCGGCAACTGGCCGTTGAGGCGGCCGAGCTGGAGGAATGCTCCGAGGAGGAGATGGAGGAACTGTCGCTGATCTACCAGGCGAAGGGATTGCCCGAGGAGGATGCCCGCTCGCTTGCCCATCGATTGATTGAGGACAAGGACACCGCCCTGGAGACTCTGGCCCGCGAGGAGTTGGGCATCGATCCCGAGGAACTGGGCGGCAGCGCCTGGGAGGCGGCCATCTCCAGTTTCGTGTTGTTCGTCATCGGCGCGCTCGCCCCGGCGCTGCCGTTCCTGTTTGTCGAGGACATAGACAACGGCGTGGCGCTGAGCCTGGTGTGCAGCGCCGCCGCCCTTGTAATTCTGGGCATCGGCACCCACATAATCACCGGCCGGGGCCTGCTCTACAGCGCCATGCGCCAGCTACTGATCGGCCTGATCGCCGCCGGCATCACCTACGGCATGGGCGCGCTGATCGGCAACATGTTCGGCATCAACGTCATCGGGTAGTGACATGCAGGAACAATAGAACAGGTCGCCCCGACCTGCGGTATCGCAAAGCGACGCATGGCGGCCCGACTCTGTTGCCCTGCGCGGCATCGAGAGCATGGGTGACTGTTCAGTCCTTCGCCTCTTCGTGGTGAGACATGTTGCGTGCGAGGACGTCCGCGCTTCCGGGATGCATCATTCCCCGTCGTTCCGTCGTTGCGTCATGGTGAAATTGATTGCGTATGGCGCGACCGCCGAATGGAAACCTATTCAATCGGCTCTTCTTCCACCGGCTGGTCCGTATGCCTGGCGGCCGACGGCTCCGGGATGCCCAGCGTGGGCACGGTATCCGGCACCTCGATGGTGTCCTGAACGGGCATGGTGGCCGGGGCGAGCGGGACGAATGGCAGTTCGCCGACCGGGCGGTTGGCCGGCAGGCGATTGAAACGAAGCACCGAGCCGGTCTGGCCGTCAAACAGCATCAGCACGCCCGTCCACGCCTGGCCGATCACCGCCAGGATCAGCAGCGTGCAGAGCATGCCCATGATCACGCGGCGACGCGGCCAGAACTTCATCACCAGTCCCAGCACGATCGCCAGCACAACCAGCGACACGCCGTAATAGACATGCAACACCGGCCGCCATTCATCATTCGATTGCTTGTTGGCGATGCGGGAGAAGAAGTCCGCCGGGCCACTGACGCCAAAGACCCACAGCCCAAGGGCGGCCGCCAGGATCAGCGTCAACACGCTAAGTACCCAGAACGCCCCGGGATATATGATCGGGATGGACAGCAGATTCTGATCCTGCCCCAGCTTCCCGGCCGGGCGATACCCGGCCGCCACCGCCTTTTCCTCGGCGAAGCGGTTCTCCCATGCCACATTCGACATGCGGATCGACAATCCAATCGCAGCCGCCAGCAAAGCAATGGCACAGCCGCCGATGAATACGTGCAGTTCCAGCGGCGAGATGCGCTGCTGCACTTCCGGGAGGATCGGCGCGGGCGCGGCGGGTGAAGGCGCGATCAGTTCTCCCGACGGGACCGACTCGGCGATCGGCTGCATCTGCACACCGGTGCCATACTGATAGACCAGTGTGCTGCCACTGTGGGCGCCCATTCCCACGAGGATCGCGCCGGCAATGAGCACCACGATCCCCAGAAGATACATCTGCCGGCGGGCGTTGTCGGTAGCACCTATCCAGACGACGATCCCCACGAGAAGCAGCAGAGCGCCACTGGCGGTATAGGTCAGGTGCCTGGTCAGCGTCTCCCATTGGGAAGCCGACCAGGTGGAAGTGGAGGAGATCGCCTCCCACAGCTCGCCTTGCGGGGCGCCCGGATTGACCGTCTGCCGCATGGCATACAAACCGGTGGTGATCACCGGCACGGCCGCGAGCACGCCGATGACCAGCATCCAGCGCCCGGCCGTTCGCAGGGAGCTCTTGCGCCAGAACAGCACGCAGAGGATCTCCAGCAATACTCCAACGATGATCAGCGCGAGCGGGTAGTGCTGTAATGCCGCATGAAGATTAGGTTGTACAAGCGTACCGATCACACCCACTCCTGGAGAATTCCAATCAAGAACGCCTGCGCCAACTACTCTCACACACTAAGTCCTGGTGGCGCCGTCGCCTGAAAAAGGATACCCCGCGATATCCGAGTGTAAAGCCAAGGCCGGCAGCCACAATCCACTAATTGGCAACGCAGTCGGTCGGCCAAAACTTCGATTGACTACACGGCATCTCCCAGCCAGGGCAGCAGTGGATCACCGCTCTCCCGCTCCCTCAAGCGGCAGGCGCACCGTGAACACCGATCCCTTACCTTCTTCACTACAGACGGCAATCGTGCCGCCATGCTCGTCGATGATGCGCTTCGCCATCGCCAGGCCCAGGCCGGTGCCGCCTTTTCGCTGCGAGAAGTAGGCCTGGAACAGCTTCTTCTGGATCTCCGGCGACATTCCCGTGCCGGTGTCGATCACCTCGATGACCGCCTCGCGTCCGCCCGGGCAGGCCAGCGTCAGTATCAGGTCGCCGCCGCCGTCGGCCATCGCCTGAAGTCCATTGAGCATCAGGTTCAGAATGGCCTGCTTGATCAGCCGGGGATCAATCTTCGCCTTCACCTCATTTCCGCAGCGACGCAGGCGGATCTGCACGCGATTGAGCTGTGCCTGCGGCGAGAGGAAATCGACCAGGTCCTCCAGCAGCGAGTTAAGCTCGACTTCCTGCGGCTGCAGCTCGATCTTCCCGGCGTAGCGCAGGAAATCATCGAGGATCTCGCGCAAGCGCGAAGCCTCACGCTGGATGGAGGCGATACGGTTGGCGAACCGCCCATGCAGCGGATCGTCCGGCTGGATGTCCTCCAGCAGCAGTTGCAGGTTGAGCTGCATGGTGGACAGGGGATTCTTTATCTCGTGGGCCAGCCCGCCGGTAAGCGTTCCCAACTCGGCCAGCCGCTCATTCTGCTG
Source organism: Planctomycetota bacterium (assembly GCA_029777755.1). Classification (GTDB taxonomy): domain Bacteria; phylum Planctomycetota; class Phycisphaerae; order Tepidisphaerales; family Tepidisphaeraceae; genus CAIQIQ01. Next base: position 4,919 of record JAKORQ010000119.1, on the reverse strand, counting down.
GGCGCGTCGCTCCAGTTCTATGTACTTGCGATGCCTGGCCCGGGCGATGAGCATGCTGACACTCAGCCCGATGGCGGCGCCGATGGCTAGTCCCAGAGCAAAGAGCATATAGGGGTGAAAGCATACGGACGGCCAGCCGGATCCGCAAAGCCGGTGGCAGGCGACCAGTTCAGCCGCGCAATACAAGAGTGTCGCCTGAAGAATCAGGCGTAGAGCGAAGGAAAGGACTCTCGCTGGGTACCGGCGCCGGGTATGCGGCTCTTAGTTGTGCCGGACGGTGGCGGGCCGTTTGGCCGACTTGCTCGTCGTGTCAGAGTTCAGACGTTTCACCGAGTTGGCCAGGAGGCCCTTGTCGCCCTCACGATACTCGTAGTCAACCTGCTCGCCGTCTCGAAGAGATCGAAACCCTTCACCTTCGATCACACTGAAGTGAACGAATACATCCTTGCCTTCTGGGCCGACGATGAATCCGTACCCTTTCTTGGAATCGAACCATTTAACGGTTCCTTGCATACCGCCTCCGTTGCCGAGAACCAAGATGTGGCAGCCAGCGTGCGCTGGCGTACAGACAAACGATTTGCAGGTACCCTTTTAACCTGTCCGGATTGGATATCCAACAGGTTTCATCTGGAATTTGCCGATTTAGTGCCGCAATCCACAGGGCGGCTTTCCCTGTTTTGCCGACATCTTCAGGCCCGGCGGCGGATCGACAGGCCGCCAATCGCCATCCCGGCACCCAACAGGCCGATTGAAGGCTCAGGCACGCTCAGGACGAAATTGTCGATGGCCACGATGTGGTTCGTGGAGATGAAGTCGGATGCAAATGTCCATCGGATAAGGAGTTGCTTCTCAGGCTGCCAGTCAACCGCCAGTGTGAATTCCCTTGTCGCGGTCGTGCCCGCCTCCGTACCCTGGGCGAAGGAGAAGCTGTCGAACTGGGTGGGATTACTGAAGCCGGTGAATGGTTCAGTGCCAAACGCGTACGACCCGGTGTTGTACTCGGCGATCAGCGGGCTGGCCGTGCCGGTCACGGTCCGCCACAGTTCCACCTCGTACGTTATATGGACGGAGGTGATCGGCTGGCCGGTGTTGTTGGTGAGGCAGACTCCAAAATAGTTCTTCGTTGGGCCCAGGAAAGCGATCGCCTTGTCCTGAACTTCAGCTGTGGAACTGGTGATCAGCGGTGCACCGACATAGAGGGCAGGAGCCGAGTATGTCCAGTCATGCTGCAGATAGCGGTAGTTGGTCAGGGCGTGGCCGGTGGAGGTCGCGGCCCATCCCTGGGTACCCGAGTTGGGACTTGAAAAGTCGGTGGAGTAGGAGGAGCTCAGCGTCGTCTTCTTCCATGTGAGGGAATCGAAGGTCTGGGTGTACGTCTGGCCATCAAAATCAACCGGCGCCGCCTGCAACCATCCCGCAATCCCCATGGCGAAAACCCCCAAGCCCACCAACACCATACTGCCTTGCACGTTTTCCTCCTTCACCATGAAACAGTGGCTAAGAGAATAACAGATGAGCAGCTTCCTACAAGTATTGCGCACACGTCAGACACTTGGAATATCGACTATTCCTCACCTCCACCCTCACGGCCGGTGGAGGCTGCCGTCGGGGAGGCGGGATTGGGTCCACTCGTCGAGGATGTCGATTGGTGGGTATTTGGCGGCGGCCGATTCGTCCAGGTCTATGCCCAGGCCGGGATTGTCATTGGCGTAGAGGTAGCCGTTGCGCAGTTCCGGGCAGCCGGGGAAGACTTCCTGCAGGCGCTCGTCCATGCCCAGCTTCTTGTCCGGATCCCAGTTGTAGTTGGGGCTGAACTCCTGGATGCCGAAGTTGGGGCTGGCCAGGTCCAGGTGTAGGTTGAGCATGTGGCCGACCGGCGACACGTCGCCGGGCCCGTGCCAGGCGGTGCGCACGCCGAACAATTCGCCCATCACGGCCACCTTTCGTGCGGGGGTGAGTCCGCCCATCTGCGTGATGTGCATGCGCATGAAGTCGATCAGCCGCTGCGAGATCAGGGGGATCCACTCGCGCGGGTTGTTGAACAGCTCTCCCATGGCCAGCGGGGTGGTGCAGGCCTGGCGGATGTTGGCGAACCAGTCGATGTTCTCCGGTGGCAGGGCGTCCTCAAGGAAGAACAGCCGCAGCGACTCGCACTGCTTTGCGAAATCGACCGCATCGGCGCAGCTCAGTCGCTCGTGCACGTCGTGGAGGATCTCCACGCGGTCGCCAAATACCTTGCGTATGTGCTCCATTGTCTTCAGCGACAATCGCATGTAGGCGCGCGGGTCGTAATAGACGCCGGGCAGGGAGCCATCGGGGCGATGGCCGGAGTAATCGCGCCCGCCATAGGCAAACTCGCCGCACTGGATGCGGATGTGGTGCACACCCTGCTCAAGGAACATGTGGCAGCGCTCCTCGAGTTGCTTCTCATCGCGGCCCTGGGCGTGCAGGTAAACGGCGGCCGCCTCGCGGCACTTGCCGCCCAGCAATTGGTAGACCGGCATGCCGGCCATCTTGCCCTTGATATCCCACAGTGCGATGTCGACACCGGCGATGGCGTTGTTGAGCACCGGGCCGTTGCGCCAGTAGCTGTGCTGATACATGAGCTGCCAGAGTTCCTCGATCCTCTCGACGTCCCGGCCGACCAGCAGCGGCTCGAGCTGCTCGACGGCCGTGGCGACAGCGCGAAAACGCTGGGTAAAGGTGGCGCAACCAAGGCCATAGAGCCCGGGTTGGTCGGTCTCAACCTTCACGACAACGAGATTGGTCTTCTGGGGAGCGGTAAGGATGGCACGCACTCGAGAGATCTTTGGCATGAGCAGAAAGCGTATCCTGCCCGGGACGCTGATCAAGTGGAAATGAAATCTCTGCCGGGCGTGGGTGGCGCTATCGCGTAGAGGGTGGTTGGCAGTATCATGCTTCCCCATGTCCAAAGATGCGCCGAATATCATCCTTATCAACTGTGACGACCTGGGCTATGGCGATCTTGGTTGCTATGGCTCGCAGGTGAACTCCACCCCTCACCTGGATCGCATGGCCAGTGAGGGGGTGCGTTTCACCGATTTCTACATGGCCGCCCCCATCTGCACGCCATCGCGTGGCGCGATGATGACCGGCTGCTATCCCCGGCGCATCGGGTTTGGCTCATTTGACAATGACGCGGGGGTCCTGTTCCCCGGGATGGCCACGGGGCTTAATCCCAGCGAGACGACGATCGCGAAGGTGCTGAAGCAGCGCGGGTATGCCACGCGGATCGTGGGCAAGTGGCATTGCGGCGACCAGCGCGAGTTTCTGCCGACGCGTCACGGGTTTGATGGATACTTCGGGCTGCCCTACAGCAACGACATGTCACGCCAGGCCGGGATGTCGCCCTATCCGCCGCTGCCGCTGATGCTGGACGAAGAGGTGATCCAGCAGCAGCCGGATCAGGCGGCGCTGACCGAGCGCTATGTGGATGATTGCGTGCGCTTCATGCGGGCCAATCGTGATCGGCCATTTTTCCTCTACTTTGCGCACATGTACGTGCACCTGCCGATCTACGCACCGCAACGGTTCCTGGATCAGTCGCGAAATGGCGCATATGGGGCCGCCGTGGCGGCCGTCGACTGGTCGGTAGGCGTGATCATGGCGGAACTGAAGAAGCTCGGGCTGGACAACAACACGCTGGTGGTGTTCACCTCCGACAACGGTGCAAGGGGGGATCACGGGGGCTCGAACGCGCCACTTCGCGGCGGCAAGCAGTCGACGTGGGAAGGCGGCCTGCGCGTGCCGTGCATCATGCGCTGGCCGGGGATGATCAAGCCGGGACAGGTGTCGTCGGAAGTGGTGACGGCTATGGATTTCCTGCCGACTTTTGCCCGGGTCAGTGATGCACCGCTGCCGGGGAACCGGATCGACGGCAAGGATATTCTCGATGTCGCCCGTGGTGAGGCCCCCAGCCCGCACAAGGCGTTCTACTACTATCGCATGAACGACCTGGATGCGGTGCGGGCGGGGCGCTGGAAGCTGCATGTCTCCAAGTGGGGCCAGGAGATGCTGGAGCTGTACGACCTGGTGGAGGACATCGGCGAGACGCGCAACCTGGCGGCCGAGCAGCCCAACGTGGTGGCCGAGCTGCAGGAACTGCTGGAAGAGGCGCGCGAGGACCTGGGCGATGCCCTCACCGGCCGACCCGGCGCCAACTGCCGCCCGGTGGGCAGGGTGGAAAATCCCGTGCCGCTCACGGTGTACGAAGAGGACTATCCCTACTTCGCGGCCGAGTATGATCTGCCGGATCGCGGGTAATGGTGAAAAGCGATGTAGCGACGAAGGAAGCTTGACGTGGCGAGGACGCGCCAGTGCCGCTCGTTGAGCGGTGTTGCTCGGTCTCGACGTCCCGCGGCCTATGGGACAAGCCGCTCCACTTGATGTTGAGCAGGTCTAGACGATCGATCGGCCGCCGTCGATGGGGATGATCTGCCCGGTGATGTAGGTGGCGTCGTTCAGGAGGAACCACGCCAGGCGAGCAACTTCCTCCGGGGTGCCGGCGCGCTGAAGGGGAACCCGGCGGAGATATTCCTTCCTGGCGGACTCGTCGTAATCATCCGGCCACTGCGCCACTCCCGGCGCGATGCCGCAGACGCGCACATCGGGGGCAAGCTCGCGGGCCAGTCCCATGGTGATGTTCGCCAGGGCGGCCTTGCTGGAGCAGTAAGCCAGCCAGCCGGGCATGGGGCGGGCGCCCAGGATGTCGCACATGTTTATGATGCAGCCGTGGTTGGCGGCCAGGTGCGGTGAGAGGCCGCGGGCCAGCAGCAGGGGGGCTTCGGCGTGGATGCGGTACATGGACGCGGCGGAGTCGATGGCCGAGTCCGGCTGGTAGATCGAGGCGTTGTTCACGAGGCACTTCAGGCGCGAGGCGCTATTGCCCAGGTGGCGCG
>JAKORQ010000118.1 GCA_029777755.1 Planctomycetota bacterium | reverse complement strand
TACTCTCTCCTGACTGGTGCGAATCAACAGACAGGCTGCGCAGTGGCTGTCCCCCCAGCCGGGACGCAGCCGCCACAGAGAATAAGAAAACCAACGCGGGCCGGGGCAAGCAGCCGGCCCGTTGGTCGTTGGAGATGAAGGGGCTAGGTGGTTTATGTTTGGCTTTGCTTGATAGTATCGTACCCTGCCGCCGCCCTGCATCCCTGTCCGGGCTGCCGAGGCAGGCGACACCCGCTCTAGAAGAGAACCAGTCTCAAATAGTAATAGCTCAGCAGGCCGGCGACGATGATCGAGTCGAGGCGGTCCAGAAACCCGCCGTGGCCGGGGATGAGGTTGCTTGAGTCCTTGGCGTCGACGTAGCGCTTGACCATGCTGATGCTGAGGTCGCCGAGCGTGCCGACGATCGAGCCGATCAGCCCGATCACCACGCCGCGCAGGGGCGTGATGGCGTCGCTCGCACCGAGCGCCTGCCACAGCAGCGGCAGCAGCGCCCCGGTTGCCACCGCGACGGCAATGCCCGATATAAAACCTTCCCACGTCTTCTTGGGGCTGACATCCTTCATCAGCGGCGTGCGCCCGATGCGCCTGCCGACGAGGTAAGCGCCGGTGTCCGCCAGCCACACCGCGAGCACCACCGACAGCGTCCAGAACAGCCCATCCGGCAGCGAGCGGATGCCGATATAATGCACCATCGACCAGCCGATGTACAGGCTGCCCGCGATGGTCAGCGCGAAGCCAGTGAGGGCGTTCACCACGCCCTGCCGGTAGCGGATGAGCGCCCAGAACATCGTGGCGAGCAGCAGCAGGGCCATGCCGGGCTCCAGCAGGTTGCGCTCAGGCATGACGCGGTCGGCAACGAACAGCGCCAGCCACAGCAGCATCAGCCCGCCGAAGGCGCGGTGCCCCCGCCGGGCGACGAGATGGCTGAATTCGACGAGGGCAACCCCGGTGATGAGGATCACCAGCAGGATCATCCACACGCCACCGGCGATGAGCATCGCCAGCGCCGGGATGCCAAAAAGAAACGCACTCAGAACACGCTCACGCACCGTTATTCAATCAGTCCAAAGCGCCTGTCGCGCTGCGCGTAGTGCAGCAGGGCTTTGTACAGCTCCTGCCGGTTGAAGTCGGGCCAGTAGACTTCGGGGAAGTAGTATTCGGCATAGGCACTCTGCCAGATCAGGAAGTTGCTCAGGCGGAGTTCCCCGCTTGTGCGGATGATCAGATCCGGGTCGGGCAGGTCGCCAGTGTAGAGGTAATGGCTGACCAGCTCCTCGGTGATCTCCTCCGGCTTGTAGCCATGCTCGACAATCTCGCGGATGGCGTGGATGATCTCCGCGCGCCCGCCGTAGTTGAAGGCCACGTTGAGGATGAGCCGGTCGTTGTTCTTGGTCAGGTCGATGGCATGGTAGATCTTGTGCCGCAGTTCCTCCTCAACTTTGGACAGGTCACCAAGGTGGCGAAGCTGTACGCCCTCCTGGTGGAGCTCGTCCAGCTCGCAGTCGATGACATCACGCAGGATGGACATCAACTCCTGGACTTCTTCTTCGGGGCGGCCCCAGTTCTCCGTCGAGAAGGCGTAAATGGTGAGGATTTTGACGCCGAACTCCACACAGGCCCGCAGGATCTCACGCAGATTTTCGGTTCCTGCCCGGTGACCGGCGATGCGGGGCAACCCGCGCTGACGCGCCCAGCGCCCATTGCCATCCATAATAACGGCGACGTGCGTCGGCACTTTATCGGGCGGTAGGTTTTCGGCGGTAATTTCTTCGTCGGGTGTTTCCCGCACCAGGTCCATTTATCGGTACCAGTTCTAGATTTCCATGATCTCCTGTTCCTTCCGCTGGCCGACCCTGTCGATCTCGTCGGCGTAGCGGTCGGTCAGTTTCTGGAGTTCTTCCTTGGCGCGGAAGAACTCGTCTTCGGAGATCAGTTTTTCTTTTTCCATTTCGCGCATGTCGTCCAGCGTGTCACGCCGGATGTTGCGCACGGCGACCTTCGCCTCCTCCAGGCGACGCTGCACCAGCCGCACCAGTTCCTGGCGGCGCTGCTCGGTCAGGCTGGGGATTGCCAGCCGGATGAGCTTGCCGTCGTTGTTCGGCGTAAGCCCCAGGTCCGAGCTCTGGATGGCGCGCTCAATCGCGCCGAGCGACTTGGGGTCGAAGGGGCGGATGGTGAGCAGCTGCGGTTCAGGCGCGGCGATCGATGCAAGCTGCTGGAGTGGGGTGGTCATCCCATAGTATTCCACAGGCAGCTTTTCGACGAGCTTGGGTGAGGCCCGGCCCGTCCGGATGGAGGTAAGGTCCTCTTCCAGGGCGTTAATTGCGCCTCTCATGCGCACTTCTGCGTCGCGTAGAGCGTCCTGTATCATCTTCAGACTCCAGAGGTTGTTAATGATAACAGACCGGTCACAGCCTGCGATGGCTTGTTAACAAAATCACCGTCAGGTCAATGGCCCCCATTGTGTCGCAACTGTGGGCACTTGTCAACCAAATGTGAGGGCCTCATTCCCGGCGTGTTACAGACGCGCTGCGGTTGAACTTCGCGGCTGGCGGAGGAGAGGGTCGGGGGTGGAGGCGGGCTCATAGGGGGCTGGCGCTGTCAACACCACGCGCGAAAAGTGGTACACTCAATTGCACACTTATCCGGTGCTGTATTAAACGCTAGATTAAAAAAGTTAATTTACGCATTGACATTATCAATGCTACGGTCTATAATTGCGAAAAACTGAGATTGTGAATGCTGTCTCAGAATGACGAGAGGTGCACCATGTATCCCACGCCTGGCCACTGCCCTGTCTGTGGTGAAAGCCTCCAGGTGACCAAACTGCACTGCCGCCAGTGCGGCACGAGCATCGAGGGTCATTTTACCCTGGGCCGGCTCTCCCGGCTAAACGCCGAGCAGATCCAATTCGTCGAGACGTTCCTCCGCTGTGAAGGCACCATCAAGCGTGTTGAGAAGGAGCTTGACATCTCCTACCCGACGGTCCGTTCGCGTCTGAAAGACGTGATCCGCACCCTCGGGTTTGAAGTTCCGAGCGACTATGCCGACGCGGATGAAGGGCACATTCCGCCGGAAGAGCGCTCGCTGATTCTGGACCAGCTTTACCGCG
>JAKORQ010000117.1 GCA_029777755.1 Planctomycetota bacterium | reverse complement strand
GATAGAGTTCCCGGGGTTGGCTGGACCTAGTCCGCTGCCCCACGTGGAGTTGCCGACAGGCAGCGCCGCCGAAGACGAGAAGGAGTTGGGTCGGTAACATGTTTTCCGCATTCGCGAATGCACTACGCACACCTGACCTGCGCAGGAAGATCCTGTTCACCTTGATGATCCTGGCGATCTTCCGCCTTGGCTCGGTGATTCCGGCTCCCAATGTCAACATCCAGTCGGTCAACACCTGTCGGATCCAGGCCAGCAGCGGCGACTCCGCCGGGCTGTACTCGATGATCCAGCTGTTCTCCGGTGGCGCGCTGTTGCAGTTGGCGATCTTCGCGCTCGGGATCATGCCCTACATCACGGCCAGCATCATTCTGCAGCTGCTCACCGTGGTCATCCCGCGGCTCGAGGCCCTGAAGAAGGAAGGCGCCTCCGGAACCGCGAAGATCACCCAGTACACCCGCTACCTGACCATCGTCCTTGCGGTGCTGAACTCGACCGCGTTCGTGACCCTGGCCGTCAACGGCCAGCTGTTCCCCGGCTGCAATGAGGCACTGGTCTACAGCAAGGGCTTGTTCCCGATCCTCACGATGATCCTGACCATGACCGCCGGCACCGGCGTGATCATGTGGTTGGGCGAGCTGATCACCGACCGCGGTGTCGGCAACGGCATGTCGGTGATGATCTTCACTCAGATCGCCGCCCAGTTCCCGGCCTCACTGTGGGCGATCGCCCTGTCCAAGGGCACCATGCCCGGTAACGAGAACCTGCCGAACGCGCAGGGCTGGCTGGTCTTTGGCCTGGTTCTGCTGATCGGCCTGGCTGTGATGGCCGCGGTGGTCTTCATGGAGCAGGCGCAGCGGCGAATCCCCGTGCAGTACGCCAAGCGGATGGTCGGCCGCAAGCTGATGGGCGGGACGTCCACGTACATCCCGATCAAGGTGAACCAGGCCGGCGTCATCCCGGTGATCTTCGCCTCCTCGATGCTCTACCTGCCGGTGCTGTACGCCCAGTTCCAGGCGGGCAACCCGGTGTCCAACTGGATCTCCACCTACCTGACCACGGGCAGCTGGGTGTACGAGACGGTGTTCTTCCTGCTGATCATCTTCTTCGCCTACTTCTACGTGTCGATCACCTTCGATCCGGTCGAGGTCAGCGACAACATGAAGAAATACGGTGGCTTCATTCCCGGGGTGCGGGCCGGACGGCCGACCGAGCGCTACCTGGCCCACGTGCTGTCGCGCCTGACCGCGCCCGGCTCGTTGTACCTCGCGCTGATCGCGCTGATCCCCGCCCTGGCCTTCATCTGGCTGGGCACCCACGGCAAGTTCCCCTTCGGCGGTACCT
>JAKORQ010000116.1 GCA_029777755.1 Planctomycetota bacterium | reverse complement strand
TTCCAGTCGCCATAGCTGTAGCGAGTCAGGCCGCCGGCCTCGTTGGGCAGGACGATGGAAGAGGTGCGGCCGGAATCCACCAGGTAAACATCAACAGGATCGCTCAGCGTTGCCGGAGGGTGCAAACCGACAGCACATCCCGTAGACAGCATGCACAGCATCGCCAGGCAGATCAGCCAGATTTGCATGCCTGATGATATCCAAACGCAATCGGCCCGGCAGCACGTGGCCGCCGGGCCGACAGGTTTTAGGATTTCCGGTCTATCTTACAGCCTGCTGATGAGCAGCTCGCGCTGGAAGATCATCTCCTTGGGCATGTCGCCGCCGAGCTTCAGGAACAGCTCCTGCTGAGACAGCAGCTCGCTCTTCACGTCGTCGGCATTGATGCTCTGGAGCTCCTGCATGGTCTTCGGGTCGAGGTCCAGCCCGTCCATGTTGATGTCCTCGGGGCGAGGCATCCAGCCCAGCGGGGTCTCCTGGGCGTAGGCCCGACCCTTGCAGCGGTTGAGGATCCACTCAAGCACGCGCATGTTCTCGCCGAAGCCCGGCCACATGAACTTGCCCTGGTCGTTCTTGCGGAACCAGTTGACGCAGAAGATGCGCGGCGGATCGCTGATCTTCTTGCGCATCTTGAACCAGTGCGTCAGGTAGTCGCGGACGTTGTAGCCGATGAACGGCAGCATGGCCATCGGGTCGCGGCGGACGACGCCGACCTGGCCGGTCGCGGCCGCGGTGGTCTCCGAGCCGATCGTCGCACCGACGTACACGCCGTGGATCCAGTTGAAGGCCTGGTAGACCAGCGGGATGGTCTTCGAGCGGCGGCCGCCGAAGATGATCGCCGACACCGGTACGCCGGCCGGGTCTTCCGCGGCGGGGTCGAGCGCCGGGTTATTGTGCATGGGAGCGGTGAAGCGGCTGTTGGGGTGAGCAGCCTTCTTGCCGCAGCCGGGCGTCCACTCGCTGCCGTCCCAAGCGATGGCCTTCTTGGGCTCGGGCATGTCCGAGTCTTCCCACCAGACGTCGTAGGTGCCGTCTTCCAGCGGAACCAGGGCGACGTTGGTGTAGATGGTGTCCTTCTGGATGGTCTTCACGGCGTTGGGGTTGGAGCGGCTGTTGGTGCCGGGCACCACGCCGAAGTAACCGTACTCGGGATTGATCGCCCGCAGCCGGCCATTCTCGTCCGCCCACATCCAGACGATGTCGTCACCGAGCGTCGTGACCTTCCAGCCCTCATTCGCGTACTTCTGCGGCGGGATGAGCATGGCGAAATTGGTCTTGCCGCAGGCTGAAGGGAACGCTGCAGCGACATAATTCTTGTCGCCCTTGCCGTCTTCCACGCCCATCAGCAGCATGTGCTCGGCCATCCAGCCCTGCTGCTGGCCAAGGAACGAGGCAATACGGAGCGACAGGCACTTCTTGCCCAGCAGGGCGTTGCCGCCGTAACCCGAGCCGAAGCTCCAGATGCGGTTGTCCAGCGGGAAGTGGCAGATGTAGCGGCGCTCGGGGTTGCAGTCACCAACGGAGTGCAGGCACTCGGTGAACTCGTCGCTGTCGCCGAGCTGCTGCCAGGCGACCTTGCCCATGCGGGTCATGATGCCCATCGAGACCGCGACATACAGCGAGTCCGTGATCTCCACGCCAACCTTCGCCAGCGGCGAGCCGATCGGGCCCATGACGAAGGGCACCACGTACATGGTGCGGCCCTTCATGCAGCCGGTGAACAGCGTCTTGAGCTTGGCGTAAGCCTCTTTGTCATTCCAGTAATTGTTGGTGGGACCGGCCAGGTCCTCCGTGGGGCCGCAGATGAACGTCAGGTGCTCAACGCGGGCCACGTCGTTGGGATTCGAGCGGTGATAGTAGCAGCCGGGGAGTTTCTTCTGGTTCAGCTCGATGAAGACCCCAGTCTCGCATCCCTCTTTGAAAAACCTGGCTCGTTCCTCTTTCGTGCCATCGCAGACGTACACCTTGTCCGGCTGACACATCTTGATGCACTCTTCCACCCAACGACGAACGTGTTCATTGGGGATCGAAGCCAAAGCGGCCTGATGCTCACTCATTGGACAGATCCTTTCGCTGAGCCGTGGCGTTCCGCGGCTCTACCTGAACGCAGCCACACTTCACCACGCGAGGGGCTCACAACCCTCGCGCCTATCGCCTCCCATCTGTATGGATAGATCGATATTAGCCGCCCGCACAAGGCAGGAACGCACTGTTTGCGCAGATTCCGCGGCCGTTCGTGAAGTTTTTCACAAGATATAGACGACCTGTATTTTGTCAAGCGGGGAGGTACTCGCCTGACAGATTCGGTCGCCATTTGGTGATTCTACACACCGAACTCATCCGCGAAAGAAAACCGCGCGCAATTGAACAAGAACAAGCCAAAAACAGAACCGCGACGAGGGGGCAGGACTCGTCGCGGTTTCTGCGTTCAATCACACGCTGTTTGCCTGTGCATTACTGCACACGCAGCGCCCGAAGCTGGAAGGGATACAGCGTTACGCTGAGGCTCTCTCCCTCGCCAAGTACCTGGCCGGTTGCCGCGTCGGTGACCTTGCCGCCCTTGGGCAGCTTGATCGTGACGTTCTCCCGGTCGGTCATCGCGGTATTGACGATCGCCAGGTAGGTGCCGTGGCTCTCGGTCTCGATCGCCCGCACCACGACGGCCTCGTCAGACGAAACGCCCTCGAGTCTCACGCTCGGCAGTGCCGGCAGTGAGAGGAAGGCGGTGTTGAAGTTCCGCACGTACTCGGGGAAACCGCGGGCAAAGTTCCTACCGCGCAGGTAGCCGATGTGCGTCGGGTCGCCGTTGGCCATCGCCATCGCCTCGGCCATCATGCAGTAGGGGCCGGCTCGCTCGATGTCCGCACAGAAGTAGCCCAGCTTCGGCTTGTCATTCTTGTCGAACATCATGTTCTCGTTGAGCGAGTAGTGGCGGATGATCGCCAGGCCAGCAGGCCCGCGGAACGCACTAAGCGTCTCCGGCGACAGCACGGTGTACAGCCTGTTGAACGGGTGAGTCAGCATGATGCCCGTCGCGTCACGATAGCGATGCGGATCGGCGGGGGGATTGGCATGATCCAGTTCCCATCCACCCCAGTTGGCCGGCGCATTGAGCAGCGACTTCATGTACAGTCCCTGCTCCGCGACCTCCTGCGGAGTTACCACTTTGGTCCTTGTATCGCGCTCGATGTTGGAGTTGGCGAACAGTTGCTGCCAGCTCTCCACGTCGTCGGCCACGAAAACCGGCTGCCTCTCCCTGAACGACGGTCCTGGCTCCTGCGGGAAGGCAGTGTAGAGCACGATCGGGTCCTCAACGCCGTTCTCGCGCAGGTAGTCGCGCATCGCTTCCAGGAACTGGCGCCGCTTGCCGAACCACCACTCCTTGTAACGGGCCAGGAGTTCCTTGTCGTTCTTCAGGTCTTCACGGGTGACCTCCACGCCGCCGTTGGCTTCCTCGGCGAAGCGCTTGCGCGTGCCATCACCAAACCCCATCGGGAGCTGCGAACGCGGCCGGAGCCAGATGCCCGCGAACTTAGCCTTGTCACGCTGCCAGAGAACCGTGATCTCCAGCATTTTCTTGAAGTCTTCGTAGGTATCGGGGTCAGTGATGTCGGCGTTGGCGCTCTCGATCCACTTGATGTGGGTGAAGGCGTCATCGCGCGTCAGCGGCTTGGCACGGCGTTGCGGGCCCAGGCCGTTCTTGCCCTTCGAGCCTGCGTACTCGTAGTAGGGCAGGATTGTGAATCCGCGCTGCCCCATGTGCTCGACGATGCTGCGCCACAGGTCCTTTGTGGCGCCGTCGAAGTACGCCCAGTTGTTCCCGCCATGGGGAGTGCTGTCCCAGTGTTGCACAGCGCCAAACTCGAGCAGGTCCTTCGTGAAGGTGTTCATGCCGAGGAACGCCATCTGGTTGGCCTTGAAGCGGTACCAGTCAAGCGGATCATCGACAGCAGCCTTCTCACCCTTGGGAGCCTGGATGGCGTTGTCAGCCATCTCTTCACGCCAGAACAGATGACGATGGGGCAGACCCTCAGGCAGGGTGTACTTTGCGTTCAGTACCTCAGGATCAGGCACTTCATACAGGCGGATGCGGGAAACGGCCGCACCTTCAGAGATGGGCAGATTCTCGGCCGAGAACTGGGCGATGGTGACCTTGAAGCCATCATCCGGCGTCAGCGCGCGCGTCCCGGCGCCCCGGAAGAAGGTGTCTGCCGGGAAGCGATGGTGCAGATTGAAGAACATCCGCCAGGTTCGGTATTCCTGCGCCAGCGGCGTCTTGATCGACTCATTGATGTTGTCGACGTACTTCGGCCGGAAGGCATCACCCAGCGCGTTGCTGGTGTGGAAGCCTTGCGAGGTTTCGTTGCCGCCATTGAGGATCACCATGCTGCGCGGGGCGTCCTCGGGGTACTCCACCTCAAGCACGTATGCGCCGCCGGGCTTGAGCAGCTTGTACTGCCCGATGCGGAAGGTCATGTGGGCGGCCTCACCGGGCGTCTTGCGCAGCACGCGTGCCCGCTTGCCGAGGATGGTTTTCACCTCGGTGGCGTCGGCCGGGTCCTGTTCAAACATATGGCCGGGATCTTCCGCGCCAACATCGATCTCATCGACAAGGATCACCTTGCCGAACGGTTCGCCGATGTCGATCACCGGGCGATTGGCCAACTCTTCACGCGCCTTTGCGAGAGCGGCTTCCTTCTCGGCGGCTTTCCTGGCAGCTTCTGCCTGGCGCTCAGCCTCCAGACGCCTTTCCTCCTGCCTCTTCGCAAACGCGATGGCATGTTCCTCGGCCGTCGTCTCAAACAGTGCGATCTCAGTGAAGTTCGATCCGCCATCCTTGCGCGTCAGCCGGACATATCGCGTATGGGCGGCGAGGGGGACTGGCACCCAGCTCATGTAGGTGCCGCAGTCGTAGGTGGTCTCAAGCGTCCAGTTCCCGGGCGTGCCGGTCTCGATGATGACATCACCCTTGCCATTGGTGTCGAAGAACCAGATCTTCGACAGGTAGCGCTCCTCGCCAAGGTCGATATACGCAGTGGCAGGCTGTCCGCCTTTCCAGTAGTTGGAGGGGACTGCCCAGGGGGTTTTGGGGGTCCCGACGGGAGCGGTTCCCGGGCTCCAGGTGAGATCCTGCTCGTCGACCATGCCTTCGGGCTCACCGATATTGCTTTCATTGGTCAGCATGGATGGCTCGAGCCGGATGCGCTTCTCGGCGGCGAAAGCCGTCGTGGACAGCATCAGGGCCATACCCATCGCCAGCCATTTCCTTATTCGGGATCGTTCCATGGCAACGTCCTTTCCGTTGGCAACACTCCGCCGAACACCGCAACGCGAGCGCGTCCGGGCTTTATCCCAAGCTCAGTATGCGCTTGTTGGAGAGCTTATGCAACAGTTGAGTAGTGTTGAGCTTGCTGCCGCGATTATTGATTGTGCAACACTATGACTATTTCGCTCCCGGGCTTCGCGGAATACTGGACGAAGCCATCGGTCGGCTGGGATGGGATCTGCTCGTCGCCCTGGTGGATGGTGCATCGCTGCCATCCCGCCGGCACGCGAGTACGCAACGTCAGGGGAAGGTCATACAACGCAGGGTCGGCATCGCAGGTGAGCATCAGGCGGATCTCGTTCTCACTCGTCGAGAGGACGTTCACCTTCGTGCTTTTTCGCTGTGTCACGTACTTGTGATAGGTGATGTGGTCGGTCACCCAGAGCCGGTGGCTCTCGGCCTGCAGGCGATCGAGCAGCGGGATGTAATAGTCCATGGGCACGACGTGCCAATCGCCGCCAACGCCGTGGAAATCCAGGTGGCCCATCTCGCCTTTTTCAAGGGCGACGTCGATGGTCTTGAGTCCTTCCTCCAGGGTCTTGTGGTGGAATGGCGGGCCCTGGAACGGCGGGCGGCTGACCAGGTGATGCTTCTTGAGCAGTTCATTCACCTGCTCTGCCTCAAGCTTCCACGGCACGCCGCCGGGGCGGGCGAACGATAGAAGGTAAGGCGGTTTGCGATTCGGATTGAGGGCGTGGATCACTTCACTGCACTTCGCCAGTTCCTCGTCAAGCTGATCCACTTCAAACGCACCGACATGGCTGAAGGTGTGGTTGCCCAGCACTACTGCCGGGCTCTTGGCCGCTTCGACCCACTTGGCCTGGAGGTTCTTGTACGGGCCATTTCCCGGGTTGATGTAAAAGGTGCCGACCAGGTTGCGCTTCTCCAGCTCGGGGATGGCGTTGGTGATGTGGGTGGGGCAGCTGTCATCAAACGCAAGCAGATAGACTGCCTGCTTGCCGTCCTTCCATTTCATGATCTGGGTTTCGCCGATACTGGGTTGCCGGCTTTCCTGCCCATGGAGACCCGCTGACAGGAGAAGTGTCACTATCAGCACGACCAGTACTAGAGATGCATTCACGTTGGCTTCCTCCTCGCTGTGCAAGATTCTACATTGCCGGCAGATCGCTTCAAATTGATGTTGAGGATCACTGTGGCGGCTGGTGTGGGTCGCTAAGATATTTGCGGAAGGAGAGCCCATGTTCGTCGTTTGCGTGACAATCCATGTGAAGCCGCAGTTTCGCGACAAGTTCATCGAGGCGACTTACGCCAATGCCGCAAACACGCGCAAGGAGAATGGGAATATTCGTTTCGATGTCTTGCAGTGTGAAGATGATGACTGCCGGTTCATGCTGTACGAGGTCTATCACACGCGCGAGGACTTCGCGGCGCATCAGCAGACGGCCCACTATGCAACATGGAAGGCAACCGTGGCTGACTGGATGGCGCAGCCGCGCCAGGGCATTCGCCATCGCGCGCTTTTCTTCGGCGATGGGAAGGTCCAGCAGTAGCGGAGTTCCAGATGGACTTTGAATTTTTCAACGTTGGCCGAATCATCGTTGAGCGTGGCGGCATCAAAAGGCTTGGCGAGCTAGCCCGCGAGCATGGGACGCGCGCTCTGCTGGTGCACAATGCTCGCGAGACCGGCCAGCGCGCACAGGAAATACTGAGTTCCGCCGGGCTTTCGGTCGCCAGCTATGTTCACAAGGGCGAGCCGACGGTGACGACCGTAATGCAGGTGATCGACCTGGGACGACAGTCAGATGCGCAGGTTGTGATTGGCCTGGGTGGGGGCAGTGCCATCGACTGCTCCAAGGCGGCGGCCGCAATCCTTGCCAATGGGGGCGAGCCGCTGGACTACATGGAGGTCGTCGGCCGGGGAAAGAAGATCACCCGTCCGTCACTTCCGTGGATCGCCGTGCCGACCACCGCCGGTACTGGGGCCGAGGCGACCCGCAATGCCGTGGTGGCCGCCCCGGAGCAGCAATTCAAGGCTTCGATCAGGTCGGAGCATATGCTCCCAAGGCTGGCGTTGCTGGATGCGGAACTGGCAGTCGATGTGCGGCGGGAGGTGACGGCCGCCTCCGGCGCTGATGCCCTGTGCCAGCTGATCGAGTCCTATACCTCAGCGAAGGCAAATCCGATCAGCGATGGGCTGGCGCTTGAGGGGATCATGCGGGCGGCGAAGAGTCTGCAGCGCGTCTATGACGAGCCTCAGGATGTCGAGGCCCGCGAGAATATGGCAATCGCGGCATTGCTCTCGGGCATCACTCTTACCAATGCCGGCCTGGGGGCGGTTCACGGTTTCGCCGCGCCTATGGGCGGGCGATACCCCGTGCCCCACGGCGTGGTATGTGCGGCGCTTCTCCCGCATGTCATCCGGGCCAACGTTCGTGCACTGCGCCAGCGCCTGCCCAACAGTCCAGTCCTTGCGCGATACTCGATCATTGGTCCGTCGCTTACCGGTGAGGGGTATATCAGTGCCGATGCTGCGATTGACGCGGCCGTCAACTACATCGCCGAGTTGACCTGCTACATGCAGATTCCGCCGCTGCGCCAGTACGGGGTGAAGCACGAGGACATCCCGCAACTGGTGGCGGCAGCGCGAAAGTCAAGCAGTATGCGCTACAACCCCATCGAGCTCACGGAAGATGAACTGGCCGGCATCCTGGAGGCAGCCATCTAGACCAGTTCCATCTAAGGTGGAGCGGGAGGTCTCCGCCCGCCGGAGGCAAGGTGATCCTCGAGGTAGATCCACTTGCAGGCCAAGGCGCTCGCGGGATCAATAGAGCATTTCCGCGGAAACTGAGGGAGCTACGGCGATCCTTGGCGCGACCATACACGATCAGAGCTATGGAAACCGGGCTGTGTACATCCCTTTTCCACTCCGAAGCGCGTAACCCAACATTGACCTCTCGATGCCGGTGAATATGGATGCTACTGGGGCAGACTTCTGGCGAGTCGAAGTCCCGATGCCTACAGGACAAGCCGCTCCACTTGAAGTTTGAGCAGCCCTATGGCTGATTATCGCGCAATGCCAGCGGGGGCTGGATCAGCTCCAGCATCACAAAATGTTGGCGCAGTGATCTTGGATTTAGCATCCGGCGGATATCGCGAGTCTGTTTGCTTTCGCTGCGCGACTTTCCCTCGGTGGCCGAGCCGATCTCCTCGGAAAGCTTGCCCCCAAGCACAGGCGGCTGCTCGGGCAACTGGATTCTCGACGATTCCAGAGGCGCTTTGCTGGCCTGAGGCGGCGCTGGAGGGGCGGGAGGAGGCACCGGTACGGGAAAGCGAATCTCCCTGCGCCGTTGCAGCTCCTGCTGCTGTTCCATCTGGCGCCGCAGGCGTTCCTTGAGAGCTTCCTTCTTGCGCTCAAGCTCCAGTTGACGCTGTAACTCGACCTGGCGTTGCTGCTCACGCAGCCGCTCGTGCTCCTCATGTCGTTGCCTGGGCGGGATCGTGAAGATCTCCACTTCTTCTTCTTCTTCTTCTTCCGGCAGCGGCGGGAACATGCCGTCCCGCTCTCTGTGCCTCTTCCTCTCCTTCCACTTGGCAAGCGTGGAGAAGATAGCGATGGCGGCCCAGATTACGAAGAAGAGTATCGCGCCCAGCAGGTCGTCGCCTTGAAGCAGAGGATGTAGGAGAAGTTCTTTCATCTAACGCGCGACAGCCCTTCAGGTGTTCTGCTTGTTCTCATCTTCCGGCTTGGCGATGGCCTGGCGCATATCGGTGTCGGCCTGGATGTTGCGCAGGCGATAGTAGTCCATGATTCCCAGGTTCCCGGAGCGGAATGCGTCGGCGATGGCGCGAGGAATCTCGGCCTCGGCCAGGATGACCGCCGCCCGGTTCTCCGCCTGCCTTGCGATGTTCTCCTGTTCCAGCGCCACGGCCAGGGCACGGCGCTTTTCCGCCTCCGCCTGGGCACGCTTCTTGTCGGCCTCGGCCTGGTCGGTCTGCAGCTTGGCGCCGATGTTGTCGCCGACGTCGATGTCGGCAATGTCGATGGAGAGGATGGTGAATGC
>JAKORQ010000115.1 GCA_029777755.1 Planctomycetota bacterium | reverse complement strand
GGCCGAGATTCCCGGCACCGACGGCAAGCTCGATTACGGGCTGGATCATCTGCCCATCCCCGATCCAATCTATCGCAACGCCACGTCGCCGCGGACGGTCGAGCTGCTCGCGGCTGCCGCCAGCGAGGAACCCATCCCCTTCGAGAAGATGCGCCTGCTTACCGAGTTGGGTGAATGCCGCATGCCGCAGGGGGTTCCCGCGCTCGTCAGGGCGCTCTCCGATCAGCATCCCGGCGTTCGCGCCACTGCCGCTCACGCCATCGCGATAGCCGGGGCCGATGATACCCGCAGTGAGGATGCCCGTAAAGCACTGCTGGCCAACAGCGAGGCGATTGGCCGCCTTCAGCAGTTGGCAAGTGACGCAGATCCAGAGGTAGCGGCTGCCGCCGTCGTGGCGCTTGGCACGCTGCAGGGGCCGACCAGCCCGGCTATCGAGGCGGCTCTTAGATCGTCTGTCGTTCCTGTTCTCTCGGCCGGTATTTCGCTGGCATCCCGACCTGAGCATGCCGCCATGATCGCGGGGCGCCTGGATAGTATCCCCACCGAGCTGCGTGCGCCGGCGATCCTGGCGATCGGGCGCTGTGGCGACCAGGCCCAGGGAACCCTGCTTGTTAACCGGGCGACCGGTGACAACGTGGTGGAAACGATAGCCGCCTGCCAGGCGCTGGCCATGCTCAAGCATGCACCGGCGGCCGGCCAACTGGAGAAGCTCACCAGGGCCGCCCATCCCAGCGTTCGCCGGGAGGCTATGCGTGCCTTTGGTCAGTGCTCGGCCGATCGCCGCATCGAACTGGCGACCGCCATGCTGGCCGACAATGATCCCACCGTCCGCCAGGCGGCCGTGGAAGTGATCGGCGACAATCTTGTCGCGGATGCCGTTGCCAGCCTGATCCCGCAGCTTTCTACCGACTACCGACCGCTTTACCTGGCGACCCGCAAGGCTCTTATCAGCGCCAAGGATGACGCCACCCGTGAGGCCTGCATCCAGGCGGCCGGCCGATTGATTGGAGGCTCCGATCCCCGCCGCCAGGAAGATGGATCTTACGTTCTTGGCCAGTACCGCTCGCCACACATGCTCGAGAGGCATATCGAGCTGCTGGACTACAGCGCACAGGATGTTGACTGGCGTGTAATTGAGCAGGCGGCACTATCTACCGGGCGGATTGGCCGGCAGGAAGCCCGCGAGGCGCTGGTCAAGATCGTGATGGATCGTCCGAAGCTGCTGGCCAGGGATCGGGAATCGGCGCGGGCGATCAATGCCGCCATCATAGGTGCCGGCCGGCTGGGCGCGTCGGAAATCCTGCCCATGTGCGACCGCATCCTCGCGGAAGATCCGCTCAACTCGGACGGCAATGCCCGCCTGGCAGCCGCGTTTGCCATCGGCACCTCGGCCAAGCCGGATGACAAGGTGGTAAGCCGCCTGTTTGCCTCGCTGGGCAACATGATGGACATGTCCAAGAGTGAGGCGGTGAAGGCGATCGGCAATCTGAAGGTTCCCGGCGCCGAGAAGCGCATCCAGACATTCGTCGGCAGCGATGGATATGAGATGCAATGGCTGATCCAGTGGGCCACCGCGAGAATCACCGGCCAACCGGCCGAGCATCCGCCAACTGAGTATCCGTTCACCTTCAGGCCGTCGATCCACACCAGCGACCTGGAAAGGTAGCAACCTCAGCCAATATCCCCGGTGGGAGTGATCACACAGCCGCCGGGCGCGTTGCCATTGCGCCCGCGGCTTGTTATCACTCCCCATCTTCGTATGCCCATTGCCGTCCTCAACAGAATCTCCAAGAGCTTCGGCCAGCGTGTTCTCTTCGAGAACGCCTCGCTGAGCATCTACCGCGGCCAGCGTGTCGGGCTCGTCGGGGCCAACGGCTCAGGCAAGAGCACGCTCATGCGCATCCTGCTGGGCGAGATCATCCCCGAGGATGGCGAAGCGACGGTGCGAAAGGGCATCCGTGCTGGATACCTGCCGCAGGATCCGGTCTTCAGCGATGGCAATACCGTGCTCGATGAAGCCGAGCTTGCATTCGCCGAGCTGCACGAGCTGGCCCAGCGCATGCGCGAAGTCGAGCACCAGATGGCCCGCGAGCAGGGGGATGAATTGGAGCGGTTGCTTAAGCGCTACCAGTCGCTGCAGCAGCGATTTGACGTGGCCGGCGGCCATGCCTGGCGACATCGCGTGGAAGCGACGCTGCTTGGCGTGGGTTTGCCGCAGTCGATGTGGGGACAGGATGTCGCCACACTCTCCGGCGGGCAACGCTCGCGTCTTGCCCTGTGCAAGTTGCTGGTGCAGGAGCCGGACCTGCTGCTGCTGGACGAGCCGACCAACCATCTCGACCTGGAGGCGATCGAGTGGCTGGAGGAGTACCTGCTGGAGTTCAGCGGGGCGGTATTGCTGATCAGTCACGACCGCTACCTGCTGGATCGCATTTGCTCACGCATCGCCTGGATCCATGAAGGAAAGATCAGCGCATATGACGGAAACTACTCTGATTTCATCCGCCAGCGCGAGCTGCTGGAGCTGACACAGCAGCGGCAGTTCCAGCGGCAGCAGGAGGAGATTGCCAAGACGCAGGAGTTCATCCGCCGCTTCAAGGCCGGCCAGAGATCAAAGGAAGCGAAAGGGCGCGAGAAGAGGCTCAAGCGCTTCCTCGCATCCGACCAGGTCGTCGGCGCGGTGACACAGCAGCGCGGCATACACCTTTCATTCGCCACTGACCAGCGTGCCGGCGACCAGGTGCTCAGTGTGCGCGAGCTTTCCAAGCAGTACGACGGTAAGAAGCTGTGGGAGAAGATCAGCTTCGATGTCCGACGGGGCGAGCGGATCGGCATCATCGGGCCCAATGGTGCGGGAAAGACCACGCTGCTGGAGACGGTGCTTGCCATGCGCGATGCGGATGAAGGACGGATCCGCTGGGGCAGCAACCTGCAGCTGGGCTATTACGATCAGGACCTTGGCGACCTGGATGAGGAGAAGACGATCATCGAGGAGGTCATGGATGGCCGGGGCGACATGGGGTTGCAGGCCATCCGCGACGTGCTGGGGGCGCTGCTGTTCTCCGATGACACGGTGGAGAAGCGCATAGCGGTCCTCTCCGGCGGCGAGCGAGCCCGCGTGCGACTGGCCGAGCTGCTGCTGGATCGGCCAAACGTCCTGCTGATGGACGAGCCGACCAACCACCTGGAGATCGCCTCCCGGGAAGCTCTGGAGCAGACGCTGAAGAAGTTCGAGGGCACCATCATCTGCGTCAGCCACGATCGCTACTTTCTTAAGCGCATCTGCAAACGGCTGTTTATCCTTCAGCCGCCTGCGCTGGTCGATTTCCCCGGCAGCTATGACGAGTGGCAGTGGAAACAGCAGCAGGAGAAGAAGCGGAGGCAGGAGGCGCCTGAGCGTCCGGCCGAGCAGCGCAAGTCGGCGCCACCCTCGACGCAGCCCAAACCGACATCATCGAACAAGAAGAACCCGTACCTGCGTCCCTTTGGGCGGCTGACTATCGAGCAACTGGAGCAGGAGATACAGCAGGCCGAGCAGGGGATCATCGACTGCGAGATGGCCTTCGCCGACCCTGACACCTTCCGCGATGCCGGGAAGGCAAGGGAACTCCAGCAGGAGTACGAGCAGCTCAAGCAGCGCCTCAAGGGGCTTGAAGAGGAGTACTTCTCGCGAGACGAGTGACCCTGTCGTCTTGAAGTGACGCGAAATTGCGGGTACTGGTTTGGAGCATGGGCACCTCCAGACCTAATCTCATCCTCATCACGACCGATCAACAGCGTTTCGACACCGTCAACCGCAATGGCGACCCGGCCATCATGACGCCGCACCTTAACTGGCTGGCCGACACAGGTGTGCTGTGCCGCCGAGCATACACCGATGCCCCCATCTGCTGCGCGGCACGTTCCACCATGATCACCGGCCGGCATCATCGCAACTTGGGTGGCTGCGGAAACTGGGGCCAGCCAACCGCGCCCGACGTCACTCAAACTCTCCCGGCCATCCTCACCCGCAACGGCTACCAGACACGCTCTATCGGCAAGGTTCACTACAATCCCCCCCGATGCAACTATGGCTATGAGCACATGGAGATACTGGAGGATTACTACCGCTTCATGCGGCAGTTCCCCGAACGCGGCATACCCATGGACCATGGCGTAGGGCAGAACGAGATGGAGCCGGCCATCAGCACCATCGACGAGAGTTGGAGCCTGACCCGCTGGATCGTGAATCGCTCGATTGATTTCCTGGAGACGCGCGACGACACCCGGCCATTCTTCCTGAACATCGGCTTCTCCAAGCCGCATCCCCCGTTTGACCCATGCGTGAACTACTGGCAGCTCTATGCCAACATGCAGATGCGCCCGCCGGTGATCGGCGACTGGTCGCAGGATCCGGCGCGCATCCCGCCCGGGTTCATGGGGCCAACCTGGGTTCTTAACGGGGTTGACCGCATGAGCCCCCATGTCCTGCAGCAGGCCCGGCGCGCCTATTACGCCTGCATCACGCAGATCGACTACAACCTGGGCCTGCTGTTCGCCCGCCTGCGCGAGATGGGGCTGCTGGAGAATACGCTGATAGTCTTCTCATCTGACCATGGTGAGATGCTCGGCGACCACCACATGGGCGGAAAGACGGTCTTCCTTGAGGGTTCTGCGCACATCCCGATGCTGGTGCGCGGGCCGGAGGATCTCATCCCGCGCCGGATTTCCGGCTCGGTCTGTGACGAGATCGTCTGCCAGGCGGACCTGATGCCCACGTTCCTCTCGGCCGCGGGGGTGTCGCAGGAGCAGTGGCCGACCTGCGATGGCATGAACCTGTTGGATGTGTTCGCCGGGAACGCACAGCGCGATACCTTGGTCGGCGCGTACTCCGACCAGTTCTGCCTCCTGCAGGGGGACTGGAAATACCTGTACAGCTCATCGGGCGGCGGAGAGCTTCTATTCAATCTCGCCCACGATCCCTACGAGCAGCATGACCTGGTGCATGTTCCTTCACATCGCGGCCAGCGGCAGGCAATGCGGGCGCAGCTGGCCCAGATGCTGGCGGAAAGCTCGCACAAGGTGTCCGATGGCAGGGAGCTTAAGGTGCTCGCACCCGCGCCCGATCCGCTGGAGACACGAAAGAACCGCTGGCCGGGCTTTCATTCACGAGACTACACGCGCGATGACGTATTGCACTAAGGGTCGTTCATTGACCGCTCATGCCTTCGAGCGGTCATGCATCCCGAGGAACTTCGCACTGTAAATCGATGCCTGGCTACGATCCGGCCCTTTTCAGTGGAGCGGCGGTCCTCCGTCCGCGGGAGGCAAGGTGATCCTCGATGGGGATTCGGTAGAGCAGTTCCGCCGGAACTGCGGGATCGCCCAAGTGCAGGAGTCCGGGACAAAAGCGAGACGCAGCAGACCGGGGCACGTCACCCGGACGCCCAGGGGCTATCCGTAAACTATCAGGTTCTTTTCGCCCGAGATCCCTCAGGTCGAGCTGACCTGCTCTACTGCGAGAGATGGCTCTCCACCCGCCCACTAAGCGACCATGTATAGAAGCAAGCGTTGGCCTCTCGATGCCGGTCAATGTGAACTGAACAGCTCTATGAGACCAGGAAGGGCACCGGCCGAGGCGGCAGCGTGTGATCGGGGCACTTGAGCCTGCCCAGCAACGGTTCCAGGTCGGTCGCCATATTGAACGAATCATCGCCGACCATCTCGCGAACCAGTTCCTGCACGCGCTGCGGATAGTCGTGCGCGAGCTTGCTGATCACCCAGCCCGGCCGCCATCTCTGCATCACCAGCCGCACAAACGCTTCCTTCTGCTGTGGCGTCGGCGCCGGATCGGTCATGGCATGCTGGAGTTCGCCGGCGTTGGGCAGGAATGCCATGCCATGCACGCTGTCGTAGACGATCCCGGGGCTGGTGAGATTCATCTCCCTGGCCGCGAAGTCTTCCTCTATGAATGGGGGAAAAACTATCCCGGTATCGGTTCTCCAGGCGTCGGCAAACTGTCTGCCATCAGACAATTCAAGGGTGACGACCAGGTGATGATGCAGGTCGGCCAGCGCCTTTCGGCAGGCACCGAGAGATTCGAATGTCGCCAACTCGCCGCCGAAACGCTGCACAAACTCGCTATGGATGATCTTTATGTATTCCCTGGCCGCCAGCAGGCGAGGATCCTTCTCATCCGCCGCCCGGCGTACCCGCAGCGGGTGAAGCGTCTCGCGGAATGCCGTCTCGTTGGCTGCTTCAGGGTCGATGATCTGCACGGTTCCGCCGACCAGCCAGTGATCATTCCACGGCAGCACGCGTGCGCGGATGAAGGTGCCGGCGGCGAGCTTGCCGAGCATCTGCTCATTGCGCACAGTAACCTCGCGACCGGAGCAGATGTCCTGCAAATCCGCAAAATCGTCGCCGGTGCGCAGGATGCGGAAGATGCCGTCGGTATTCTGCGTGGCCCAGCGTTCCAGGCGCTGCTTCTGTTCCTGTGACGCAAAAAGCTGCTCATCCAGAAATAGCCTCACCGGGGCTATGCCACCTTGGCGCGATGGGCTGAAGATGAAGCGGGTACGGATGTGGATCGCCTCGGCCATCTCATCCAGCCGCTGCTTTGTCTTTGCTGCATTGACCTGCCTGGCTGCCATCCGCGTGACCATCTCAACGGCAAACTCGGGAGCAAGCAGGGGATCGGTCTTAACGTAAGCGATGAGCTTGCGCATCAGCGCGCGGGCATCGTCGCCGTCACAGACCATCACGCCCAGCATGTAGGCATCACGGGCTGGATCGCCGGTCTGGGCGATCGGCTCGTTGATCATCGTCGCCTCGGGAACGGGGAAATAGCCATCCTCCTCGGCGGCCGGCTCCTCGATGGCCGGGCGCAGTTCCCCGCCTGGTGCGAGCTTGTCGGCGATGAACCGGCGGAATGTCTCCTCGATGCGCGGGCGAAGCAGCAGCAGGTCCGGGTGGTTGCGCTTGATCAGGCAGTTGTGTGCGAGCTCCAGGTAGTTAACCAGGGCCGTGATGGCCGCATTGGTGCCGGATAGGGCCACCTTCTCGAGATTTGTCCCATCGGCGGTAAAGATGGATGGTTCGCCTGCATCACTCACCGCCGCCCGTGCTGTCTCCTTGCCGAAGGATCTTGCCATGTAGATGGCGGCCTCCCACAGCTCATCCGAGTGCAGCTTGAGCATCTCCTGCTGAAAGTGCGCCTGCGTATACCAGTAGCGGCGCACGAGATTCTCGGCGAGCTTGTGCAGCATGACATCCCAGCGAACTGGTTTGCGATGTAGCTGGGCAACCCACCTGCTGCGGGGGACTCGAGGAGCTTCGCTGGAACGGGTCATATCCTTGCGGGCAATCTGGATTGGCGGGCGCGATGACGGGCCAGCCGGCAACAACACCGGCCGGCGCCCCGGTTGAGGGCGTCGGCCGGGTTCTGTTCAAACAGTAAAGCTACGACTTAAGCCTGAGCCTCGCTGGCGGCAGCGGCCTTCTTGGCGGCCTCCATCGCTTCCTTGCTCTCGGCATCCGGGGCGACCCAGACCTTGATCTCGGTCTCCAGGTCCTCGGCGAGGCGGACACGGACCATATAGGTGTCGATGTGGTCCAGTCGGCCGGGCAGATAGACATCGTCTGGCTCGACGTTGAAGTTCTGGGCCTGCAGTGCCCTGGCGATGTCGGTCGCCGAGACAGCGCCATACAGGTGACCCTGCTCGTTGCACTTGCGCTCGAGCGTGACCTCGACGCCCTCGAGCTGCTTGATCAGGGCCTCCATCTGCTCGCGACGCTCGCGCTCCTGGCGCTCGATCTCCTGGCGGATCGCCTCAACCTTCTTGATGTTGCCAGGCGTCGGGGTGACCGCCAGGTCCTGCGGCAGAAGGTAGTTGCGGGCATACCCGGCGGAGACTTCCACCACGTCGCCGACGCGGCCGACGTTCTTGATGCTCTTCTTCAGGAGAAGTTTGACTGTCTTGGACATTATTAACCTCGTTATCGTTCAGTCATCGTTCAGAGTCATTAGTCAACTTGTCGTTGGTCAAGGGTATCTGACCAATGAGAGATGACTAAAACGGAATATCGTCTGAGTTCAGATGCTGCTGGTCATCAAAGGGCGGCTCGCCGTAATCCTCGTCCGCGGGCGGCGGGGCAGGGCGTGCCGGGGCCTGCCGCGAGGGGGAACGGCGCGGGGCCGCCTGCCGGTCATCCGGGGCGTAACCGCCGCCACCGCCACCGTCCCGGCGGGGCATCAGCTGGAAGTTCTCGATCGCAACGCGGTGCTTGGAACGCTTCCCGCCGCCTTGCTTATCCTCCCAGGTGTCCAGCCTCAGGCGGCCTTCCACAAACAGCATGTCGCCTCTGTGGCAGTACTGGTTGATGATCTCGGCCTGCTTTCCGAAGGCGGTGCAGTCGATGAACATCGTTTCCTCTCGATCCTGCCCCTGGGAATCACGGAACCGGCGATTGCATGCGATGCCAAACTCCACCACCGGGGTGTTGTTCGGCAGGTAGCGCATCTCGGGATCCCGTGTGAGGTTCCCCAGCAGGATGATCTTATTGAAGCTGGCCATGGGACATTTCTCCCTGTGTGACTGACAGCAATCGTGCGCTGGTTAGCTGGCGGCGGACTCGTTGGCGGTTTCCGCGGCCTCCGCGCTCTCTTCCTTCTCATCGCGACGGCGACGCGGGCGGCCTTCGCCACCCTCCCAGCCCGAGTCACGCTGCGGCGCGATCGGCTGAGGCTCGACGGCGGCCATCTCTTCCTCGTTGAGGTGATCGGCGCGGGTGACCAGCAGGCGCAGAACCTGCTCGGACAGCTTCACGTCGCGCTCGATGCCGGCAATCGCCTTACCCTCGGCACGGAAGTAGCAGATGATGTACAGGCCGCGCTTCTGGCCCTCGATCTCATATGCGAGCTTCCGCTCGTCCCACTTCTTCAGGACGATGATCTGCCCACCGTGACGCTCGACGATACCCTTGACGATGTCAAGGCACGCCTGCAACTCCATCGTTCCCGTCTGCGGGAACAGGAACATACCTTCATACTGGTTCAATTTAGCCATTTGCTCATGACTCCCAAGCTTGGGTTCTGGTCGGCCGCGAGCCGACCGCCCGGGTCTAATTCATTCCGACGGTTTCATCTTCTCCGGCGGATCGGCGTTGAAACGATTCATCGCCGTCTCAATTCCATTTTCAATCCAGCAGAGGATCGCACTCGCGGCGCGCTCTTCCGCGGTTTCAATCTGTTGACGCTGCTGCTCGGTGAAACGGCCGAGCACGTAGTCGCGTTGCGGCACAAACTGCGGCGGGGAGTCAATCCCCACCCGCAACCTCGGGTACTGGGTCGTCCCCAGCGCCCTCGCGATGTCCTTAAGGCCGTTATGGCCTCCGTCGCTGCCGCCGGCCCGGATGCGGATCTTCCCGCAGGGCAATGCCACGTCGTCAAGGACGACCATGATATCGCTCGGCCGCAACTGGTAAAACGCAATTGCCGCCTGCACGGACCTGCCGCTGAGATTCATGTATGTCAGCGGCTTAAGCAGCAGAAGCTTCTCGGCCGCGCCTGAGGGCAACTGCACGTTGCCATCCAGGGCAAGCCCGTTGAACTTCGTGCGGGCAAGACGGTTAAACCCATCCTCGCCCGCGGCGATTCCCAGCCGTGACGCCAGACGATCCAGCACGTCGAACCCCACATTGTGGCGGGTGCCGACATATTCGCGACCGGGATTGCCAAGACCAACAACAAGCTTCATGACACCGCACCGCTGCGTATCGCCTTTCCGGCCCAGCCACAAGAGGGCCCCGGCCGGCAAGTCCTACGTAGCGTCGAGCAAAATTACTTCTTCTCGGATTCGGCGGCCGCTGCCTTCTCCTCACGCTCCTTGGCGCCGATGACCTCAGGCTCGGCCGAGGTGGCAGCTTCCTCGGTGACGACTTCTTCCTTCACCTCGCGCACCATCGCGACGATCAGCTCGCCATCCTGCAGGCAGCGAACGTTAGGCGGCAACTGGAGGTCCTTGATGTGCAGGACCGAGTCCATGCCCATGTCGGAGACGTTGTGGCGGATGACCTCGGGGATCTCCAGCACGCGGCACTCCAGCTCCAGCTCGGTGATCAGCTGTTGCAGCTTGCCACCCTCGGACTCGCCGACCGGCGTGCCACGCAGTTCCAGCGGAACGGTAACTTCCACCGTCTCATCGAGGCTCACGCGGGCGAAGTCCACGTGGATCAGGTCAATGCCCAGGAAGTCATACTGTGCTTCCTTGAGCAGCACGGTCTCGATCTGCCCGTCGATATCCAGCTCGAACACATGCGAGCCGCGGTTGACCTCGCGGGTAAACTCCTTGCGATCGACGACGATCGGCAGGACGTCCTGCTTATGCCCGTACACCACGCCGGGCAGAAGCCCCTGCTGACGCAGGCGCTTCACCGCGCGGGTGCCAAGCTGTGCACGCTTCTGCGCCTTGAACTTCACGGTATTCACTGCCATAGAGATTCACTCCTTTACAGTTTCGTTTAATCCACTTCTTTTCAGGTTTGTTACTCGCTCATCGCCCGGCCATAGAAGCCGCCATCCTTGAACAGCGCCGACACCGACGCGTTCTCGTGGATGCGCTTGATCGCCTCACCCAGCAGGTCGGCCACCGACAGCACCTCCAGGCGATCGCGGATCGGGTCCGCGCGATGCCCGATCGGGATGGTGTCGGTCACGGCCATCTTGGTGAACGGGCAGTTGGCAAAGCGCTCCATCGCCGGGGGCGCGAAGACCGCATGGGTGGCCGCCATGTAGATTTCCTTCACGCCATGGTCGCGGAGGATCCGCACGGCATCGGTCATGGTGCCGCCGGTGGAGATCATGTCATCAACCATGATGACGTTCTTGCCGGCCACATCGCCGATGAGGTGCTGAGCCACCGCTTCCGAACCGCTCTTGCGGCGCTTGTCGATGATGCATATCTCGCCGCCGAGCATGTTGGCGTAGACCTGGGCGCGCTTGACGTTGCCGACGTCAGGCGAGACGAAGACGGTGTTCGAGATATTCAGTGACTTGAACCACTGGTGGAACACCGGCCCCGCATGCAGATGATCCATGGGGATGTCGAAGAATCCCTGCACCTGCGCCGCGTGCAGGTCGATCGACACCACGCGATCCGCCCCGGCACGCTCGATCAGGTTGGCCACCAGGCGAGCGGTTATCGGGGTGCGGCCTTCATCCTTGCGGTCCTGCCGGGCGTAGCCGAAGTAGGGGATCACCGCGGTGATCCGCCTGGCCGATGCCCGCCTCAGGCAGTCGATCCAGATGAACAGCTCCATGAGGTTGCCGTTCACCGGGTGACAGGTCGGCTGGATGATGAAACAGTCCTTGCCACGTACGTCCTCGTCAATCTTGACGATGCACTCCCCATCGTTGAAGAGCTCAGTCCTTCCCCGTCCCAGCGGAATCTGCAAATAGTCGCAGATCTTCTGGGCCAGTTCCGGGTTGGCTCGGCCGGTGAAGAGCTTGAATTTGTTGCAATCTACTTGAGACATAATTGTTCCGTTAGATAGGCACTCCGGTGTCTTGTGGCGGGATCCCGGGCAGGCTGGTTCCCTCGGGGATGACGCTGTCGCGGGGGATGTGGGCGAACGGGCCGATCACGCAGTCGGCCCCGATGGTGGCATCACGCCCGATGAAGCAGAAGGGCAGTATCGTCGTGTCCCTGCCGATGCTGACGCCCACCTCTATATAGGTGTTCAGCCCACTGGTGATGGTTACGCCTTCCTCGCGGATCTGGCGCTGGATGCGTTCCTGCATGACCAGGTCGACCTCGGCCAGGTGCTGGCGGGTGTTTACGGTGAGCGTGTCCTCGGCCGGTACTACCTGCACGGCGGCGATGCGCCTGCCTTCTTTGCGGAGAATATCGAAGATGCCTGCCAGTGCGTATTCACGGCTGGGAGTGTTGTTGATTGCGCTGAGCTGATCCAGCGCGAAGCACAGATCCTTCACCCGCACGCAGTAGTAGCCGGGGAAGACCTCGTGAATGTTGCGCTGTTCGGAGGTGAGGTCTGATTCCGCGGCGATGCCGACAAAGTCTCCCTTGGCATCGCGGATGATTCGTGACCAGCCGGTGGGGTTGTCCAGCACGGCGGTCGCCATGGAAGCGGCCGCCCTGTCCTCCTGGTGGGCATCACGCAGGGTGCGAAGCACTTCGCCGCGAACCAGCGGGGCATCGGCCGACAGGATGAACACATCGCCCGAGAACGACTGGAGTAGCTGCCGGCAGGCCAGGGCGGCATGGCCTGTGCCGTGCTGCTGATCCTGGGTGATCCAGGTGATGCGCGAATCCTCGGCAAACTCGGCCATGATCTGTTCCTTGCCATGGCCGACGACCACCATCACCCGGCTGCATCCTGCCTGGTAGCATGCCTGCAGCACATGCCAGAGCATCGGCCGGCCGCATACCTCATGAAGAGGCTTGGGCCGCCGGCTTTTCATCCGGGTCGACTGACCCGCTGCGAGAATGATGGCGCTGACAGGCATTGCGATTTTCGATTGCCGATTTCCGATTTGCGATGTGGAGCGATGCAAAGTTGCGTCCAACTCCAACCGGATACCGCAAATGGAAATCCTCAAGCTACCCCGCCTGGATTCGAACCAGGACAAAGAGAACCAAAATCTCTTGTGCTACCGTTACACCACGGGGTAGTGAGTCAACAGACGTTCAATACGTAGAGATAGTGAGGCGAGGCGGCCACCGGCCGCTTTCTGCGGAGCTGAAGCTCTATCTATCGCCTACCCTTCCCCATCTGGCCAAGCCTTCCGAGGACCTCTCGACGTTAAGTGGGGATGATACGTGCCGACATTCTGCAGTCAAGAAGCCGATACGTGGCACTGTCTCCGTGCGTGCATTGTGTACCACACTGACCGGTAGCTGGTGAGAGATCACGATCACGGCCCAGATCGCAGGGCGCATCTCCTGAAAAATCAGCAGCTTACTGCTGACTCTGATAGATACATGTACCAGTAGTGTACCAGTATCTATAGCAAGCCGATCAGTTGAGGCCGGGCTGGAGGGGAATCGGCGTCTACGATCATAACATGATGTAGAATAATGGGTTATATCTTCTGTGAACTCGGCTAGAAAATTATGTTGACTGGATGTAACCGGTAGCTATGCTGATCTCGGCATGTCCATTGAGGCCAGTAAAGATGCCGGTTCGATCTATATGGCGCTCGCTGATCGCCTGCGCAGTGCCATTCAAAGTGGTCAGTATCGGCCCGGCGATCTTATTGGTTCCGAGCATGAGCTGGCGCGGGCCGAGAGCATCAGTCGCATGACGGTTCGGCGGGCCAGTGAGCTACTTGTGAATGAGGGATATCTTGAGCGCCGCCCGGGGAAGGGGCTGTATGTCTGTCATCGCCCGGCCTCGGCGGTTGGCCTGATCCAGGTTATCGCCGGCAATCTCACCTGGGAGCCGTGTCTGCAGGTCGCCCGCGGTGTGCAGACGGCTGCACGCGAGCGCGGTGTGCAGGTGCAGCTGTACGATGCCCACGGCGATGAAGAGCTGGACATGCAGGTCATGCGCGAGTTGCCCAAGGGGCCAGCCAAGGGGGCGGTGATCATTTCCACGCACAGCTCCGCCTTCAATGAGGCGATGTTCGGTCTGAAGACCAGCGGTTTCCCGTTCGTCCTTGTCGATCAGCGTCTGCATGACATCGAGGTGCCCTCGGTGGTGTCCGATAACTACGACGGCGGCCATCAGGTGGCTCGTCTGCTGGTGGAGAATGGCCATCGCCGGATCGCCTTCATCGGCGACCTGGTCGCCAGCACTGTCCAGGATCGCCTGGATGGCCTGCGCGACGGGCTGGGTGATGCCGGGCTGCCGTTCGATCGGGGCCTGGTGTGCGACCTCGTGGTGGACCAGGACCGCCTGGGGGACTGGTCGTCGCGCGTGGAAAGTGCGTTTAGTCAGCTCATGTCGCAGTCGAACCCGCCGACGGCGGTGTTCTGCAGCTGCGACGCGGTGGCGCGGTCGGTCTACCGGGCGGCCGGAAAGCTTGGAGTGCGCATCCCTGAGGATGTCAGCGTGGTCGGGTTTGACGATGACCCGCTGGCCG
The DNA here is from genome assembly GCA_029777755.1 of Planctomycetota bacterium. Classification (GTDB taxonomy): domain Bacteria; phylum Planctomycetota; class Phycisphaerae; order Tepidisphaerales; family Tepidisphaeraceae; genus CAIQIQ01. The sequence goes on along the minus strand of JAKORQ010000115.1, from coordinate 6,177 downwards.
AATGGCTCACTCCGGCCCTCACATCGGTTCGCCAGCCGTTCCGGGAGATGGGCAGAAGGGCAGTTGAGCTGCTGGGCGCCCGTCTGGCCGACCCAAACAAGGAAATTGAGCACAGTGTCTTGCCCGTCGAGCTAATCTCTCGCGCTTCGGTTTCGCGGCCGGGGAAAAACGCCAATTCTTCGGGGGGCAAGTCGTGAAAAGAGTCGGAGTTATACACGTAAAACTCATTTCTCATCTTCAGGACCAGAGGGTCAGGGGTGTGTTATGCGTATGCACAAACAAGGGCGCGGCTTCACATTAGTGGAGTTACTGGTTGTTATCGGGATTATTGCGCTGCTGATAAGCATCCTCTTGCCGTCGCTGGCGCGGGCAAGGCAGTCGGCGGCGAACGTCGCGTGCATGTCAAACATGCGGCAGATCGGTACTGCCATCAGGATGTATGCCGGAGACAACGGCGACAGGTTGCCGGTGGGCAACTATGGCAAGTGGATCGACTCTCCCGACGATTCCCTCGATGACGACACCAGGTGGTACCAGCTGATCAATCCATACCTTGGCGGTATCGGCAACACCGAGAAGACGACCCAGTCGGGTAACGGAGGCATCCTGAGCAAGGTGATCCAGTGTCCTGAGCCGGCCGTTCCCTCCGGGCGCAACCACTACTCGGCCAACCCGATCGTGATGCCGCGCAAGGACGAGATCAACAAGGGCTGGAAGGTTGGCCGCCTGTCCATGCGCAACGGCACCGATGTGGCGCTGATCGTGGAAGGTACCCAGGTGGCAGGGCATTGGAACTGGTCGGCGGAGCCCGTGGCATGGGCCATCGACCACGCCATCGTCTTCTGGGCGCCCGGCAGCGACACGCGCCGCCAGGCCAAGATCTGGGTGTCCCGCAACGCCGACGAAGTCAACTGGGCCTACCCGCCTGGTGCTGATATTCGCTTCCGCCACATGGGCAACACGTCGGGGAACATCCTGTTTGCCGACGGCCACGTGGAGAGCCGTCGCATCGACGACGTCATCGTCCAGATCTTCTTCCCGCCGAACTGGACTCCTGGCAGGTAAACAACGGATCTTCGCAGGTGGTCGGCGATGGCGTTCACCGAAGGTAAAAAAGCCATGAATCGCTCTGGAGTTGTTAAGGGGTTCATCCTTGTGGAGCTGCTGGTTGTAATTGGCATAATTGCGCTGCTGATCAGTATTCTGCTGCCTTCTCTGACGGCTGCGCGGAGATCGGCGCAGAGCCTTTCATGCCTCTCCAACCTCAGGCAGATCGGCAATGGGATTTTGGCATATTGCGCGGACAACCGTGGCCAGCTTCCCGTGGGGGAGTGGCCGTGGGATGACGATAAGGACGGCGTAAATGACGGTACCGCCTACTGGTACACGATGATCAATCCATACATCGGCGGCCAGGGGAACACCACCAGTACCATCAACATCAGTTCCAGCGAGCGCACGCTCAGCAAGATCCTTACCTGCCCCGGTGCGCCCGTCACGAACGGGTACAACCATTACAGCAGCAATCCCATCGTCATGGGGCGGCGGCAGGAGGCCTGGCCGATCAGGAGGCCAGGTATTCCGCACCTGAAGATCAACGATGTGAAGATTTCCTCGGAGATCGTGCTGGTGCTTGAGGGTGTGCAGAACAGCAACAGCGGCAATTCGTCAGGCGTAGCGTTCATGATGGATGCCGGCAGCCCCTTCTGGGGCATGTATGGCACGGGAGGCATCAGCAAGAGCCAGCGCTATCGCGCGATCCCGTTCGAGGAGAACCGCGAAGGCACATCCACGCCGCCGCTTGGTCGCCAGCGCTGGTGCCATGGCAACAACAACGCCATGAACGTTGTTTACGCGGATGGCCACGCGGAAAGCCACGTCCAGGGCACGCTGATCGAGCACAACTTCTTCCCGATGAACTGGCGTGCCAAGGAATAAGGAGAGGAGAGAAGCAGTGAAGCTTACGATTCTGGGTGCCATTGCTGCATCATTTCTGTGCGCGGCGGCGTTTGGCGCTGAAGGCAAAAGAATCGAGATGAGATCGCCAGTGGTTCCGCCGCCCCCGGCGGAGAAGCTGCCTCCTGAGCTGCGGGTTGTCGGCAATCGCTTGCAGACGGTCGACGGCAAGGAGGTATGGCTACAGGGGCTTTCCGTCGACAGCATGCAGTGGGCCGCCCTCGGGGAGCGCACGGTTCACTCAATCGGTGTCGCCATCGACGAGTGGAAGGCTAATTGCATCCGTCTGGCCATGATCGAGGATTTCTGGTTCGGCACCAGCAACCAGCAGAATGACGGCGGTGCGGCCTATCGACAGCTCGTCGACAGCGCCGTGAACGCGGCCGCTTCGCGTGGCGCATACATCGTGCTGGATCTGCATCGCTTCCGCGCCCCTGAGGAGAAGCATGTCAAGTTCTGGCAGGAGGTGGCCGAGAAGTACAAGAACCACCCCGCGGTAATGTTTGACCTGTTCAACGAGCCGCACAGCATCGACTGGAACACCTGGCGCAACGGTGGCCCGGTCACCGACAAGGTCAAGCCCAAGGAAGGCGTTGCGGCCGAGAACCAGGAACAGCTGCGAACCTTCCATGCCGTCGGCATGCAGCAGCTCGTGGATGCGGTGCGGGCGACGGGCGCGAAGAACATCGTGATCGTGGCCGGCCTGGACTGGGGCTATGACCTGTGGGGCGTGGTCAACGGCTACGCCATCGATGATCCAACCGGCAACGGCGTGATGTATTCCACCCACGTCTATCCCTGGAAGAGCAACTGGCAGACGAAGTTCCTGCAAGTGGCCGAGAAACATCCGCTGTTCCTGGGCGAAGTCGGCTGTCCCGGGCGATGGGAGGATTTCTCCTTCATCCCCGAGAGTCAGCGCAAGGAGAAGCTCGGCCCCGGCGCCACCTGGCCGATGGACATGATCGGCACCATCCAGAAGCATCGCCTGAACTGGACGGCGTTCAGCTTCCATCCCCGTTGCGGCCCGCCTGTCATCAAGGACTGGGACTACAACCCCACCGACTACTGGGGCGTCTACGTGAAGGATGCGCTGGTCAACGGAAAAGTGTTTGAGGTCGAGAGACTCAGGTAATCGATACGGCGGCGCGGATCAGAGGCCGCCGTTGGGGCGCCACAAGGCGCATGGCATCTCAGAGGTACTCTAACCGATAGGAGGCATTGGCATGAGAACCACGCAATGCAAGCGAGCTCTGGCAATCGCTGCAGCGGTGGCCGCAACATCCATCGCGATCGAGGCACGGGCAGGATTCATCCAGAGCGCTGGCGGCACGTACGATTTCAACAGCTCGACGAACTGGGAAAATGGCATCATCGACGGACTCTGGGGCAGCAACCTTGCCTTGACCGGCGACCAGACCTTGACGTTCGGTGAGGATACGGCGCTCAGCAGTGGGCTTACCTTCCTGTATTCCGGCAGCAGAACCATCACGTTGCGCGGAACCGGGGGTGATCGTACCCTTACCCTTGGAGGCGACGTCCTTCACAGGTCGGTTAGCAACACGACCATCGTTTTCGGGAGCACCTCCAATAACCAGCGCCTGTTCGTCGACCTGGGCGGCGAGGCGCGCAAGTTCACCATCATTGGCGAGGGCAACGGCGGCGATTTCGGCCGATCGATCATCCTTACCAATGACGTATTCAATGGTGGCCTGATCGTCGATGGCGGCAACACCGGCGGTGGCAGGTTGGTACTGCAAGGAGCCAACAACAGCCTCAATTCCCTGCAGTTGAATGGCGCCGAGTTCCGGGTGGAAGGCAATTCCAACGCCGCGACTGACACGGCCGTCAACGTCAGTGGAGCGTTCCATGTTGCACCCGGAAACGGCGTGCTGACGCTTGTGGCTCACGCGGATCGCAGCACTCAACTGGTGGCCGACAGCTTCAGCCGCAATCGTGGTACGCTGCTCGTGCGTGGAACGAACCTGGGCTCGACTGGCGCAAACAGCACCCAGGTGATCTTCAACACCGCCCCCACGGTTGCCAATGGTGGCCTGATCGGTGGTGATGGCTCCAACGGCACTGACCTGGCGATCATGCCCGGTGTGTTTGGCACCATGAATACCGGCACTGGTGGCTCTAGCTTCGGTTTCCGGCCGGAGGGCGGTTTCGTGACCTACGGCGCCAACGGCATCAGGTTGCTCGAGGCGCACGAGTACAAGACCTCCATCACAAGCGGGCAGACGCAGCTCGACAACGTCAAGCTCACCAATGACTCGGGCACCCCGCTTGCAGTGGATCTTGATGCGGATACCACCATCAACTCGCTGTACATGCACACAAGCGCCACTTCGTCCGCCATCACTATTTCCGGCTCAAAGCTGAGCGTGAACAGCGGCATGATCTACGCGTCTTCCGTGGCTCCGGCCGCGGACACGACATCCCAGATGACGCTTGCCAGCGAGATCGACTTTGGTGGCAGGGAAGGCATCATCCTGTTCCAGACCAACGGCACCAGCAATGGCGAGGGTGGCGCAAGACTCTACATCACCGGCCCGATCACCAACACCGACCAGGGTGTGACGTTCGCCGGCAGGGGGCTGGTTGAGATCGGTGGCGCCGGGGTGAACACCTATACGGGTGAGACTGTCATCGACGGCGCCAATGTGCGCCTGGCCAAGAGCGTGCAGAACTCGGCCATCGTCGACACCATCGTGCTTAACAGTGGCGTCCTGCAGAACACGGGCAACCAGATTGCCGACGACGTCGACATCATCATCAATGGCGGTTCGTATCTGCAAAAGGCTGGCGCCACCAACAGTGGCTCGGGCACGAGCGAGACGTTCCGCGACCTGTACATGAATGGTGGCAGCTACACCGATGGCGCCACCGGTACCAGCAGCGGTACGACCAACCTGCAAAACGCCTACCTGGCAGGCGGCAACTGGTCGATTACCGGCGGCCACAAAACCAACATCAGTGGTTCGCTGAACCTCAGCGGTGGTACTGTCGCGATCGAGCGTGCCCATAACGCTGGCAATCGCACCGTTGTCACCGTCACCGGCGACATCCAGATCACCAACACTGCGTCGGGCGCATATACCGCCATCTCGCTCAATCCCTCCAACGTGGTCGATGGGTTCGCCGCGGAGTTCGTGATGAAGGGCGACCTGCGCTTCGTCGGCAACTCCACCAACAACCAGACCGCAAGGATCGCCGCTCCGGCAGGCGTTGGGCCGTATGGCTACATCCGCCTGGATGGAGACCGCACGTTCGACATCGGTGATGGCGCGGCCGATCAGGATCTCCTCGTCGAGGCAGTGCTTACCGACGGCGCCAGCACCACTGGCTCGCTCATCAAGACCGGTCCTGGAACGCTGGTTCTTGGCAACGCCAACACCTACACCGGCAACACCACGATCAACCAGGGTGTCTTGGCGCTCGGTCCTGACGGCTCGATCGCCAGCAGCCCGCGTATCGAGATCACCGCTGGCGCTTCGCTCGATACCACGGCGCAGGACTTTGCCTTCGCCGCCGGGCAGGTTCTGGTGATTGGCCTGGACGCCACCGGCGCCGGATCGGCCGGTCTGCTGAATGCCGCCGTGCTGGACATCAGCGAAGCCGCCCTCGAGTTCACCTTCACCGGCGCGCTTGATGATGGTGCATACGTGATCGCCAGCTACTCCTCGCTGGTGGGCACGTTTGCCAGCGTGGACGCACCGGCGGGTTACTCAGTCGATTACAACTACAACGGCGGCAACCAGATTGCCATTGTTGTTCCTGAACCTGGAACAGCGGCACTGCTGGGTGTCGTGGTCGGCGCGTTTGTGATGCGACGTCGCCGGGATTGATAGACGTTTGTTTGACAGGGCGTGAGTTGTGCGCAACTCACGCCCTTTTTAAGGAGAAGGGAGAACGCCATGCGACGCATAGCATGTGCACTTGTGGCAGCGGCCGCAGCTGGCCTTGCCTGCAGTTCGCAGAGCAACGCGGCCCTGCTGGCCGAAGAGAGCTTTGACTACGAAGTCGGGTCATCCCTCGCTGGCCAGGGGCCCGGCAATGGTTTTGGCTCCAATACCTGGACGAATTACGAGGGCGAAGCATTTGTCATTGACGCTGACAGCATCGGCCCCAAGGACCCGTCCAAGGAGTCAGTATGGGTCCACACCTCCGGAAACCATGCGCGGGTCAGCACGCAGCAGCAGCGTATCGGTATCTCCTTCG
>JAKORQ010000114.1 GCA_029777755.1 Planctomycetota bacterium | reverse complement strand
CGGACAATCACGAGGTGCTTGAGGCGGTGCTGAGCGCCGACGCGGCCGAGCGGCTTGGCGTGGACCTGGGCGGCGAGGTGTCTGCGGGTGTTGGTGAGAAGGCCCAGAAGCTGACCATTGTCGGTATCACTGATGTGCCACCGGTGCCTGCCGGTGGAGGGCGTCCGCCGATGGTTCTCGGGCCGGCAGCCGGCGGGTTGTATGTGCCGATGAAGCTGGCCGAGAAGATCCTCGATCGCCCGGCGCAGATCAGTTTTGTCAGCCTCATCCTCGATCCCGAGACGGATGTTCATCGGTTTCGCTTTGCGTGGAGTCCGCGGCTTAATCGCATGGATCCGCCGCTGAAGTTCCAGGACTCGCGAGAGCTGGAACAGGCACTCAATGAAAGCGCCACCGCCGAGAACCTGCGCATGCAGTCGTATGCCGCGACGGGCATATCGCTACTGGCGGCGCTGTTCATCATCTTCACTACGCTGAACATGGGCGTTACCGAGAGGTCGCGGCAGTTCGCCATCCTGCGAGCTGTCGCCCTGACGCGGCCACAGGTGGCGGCGCTGATCGGCGTGGAGGCGATCGCCCTGGCGGTGCTCGGCTGGCTGGGTGGAGTGGCGGCCGGATATGGGCTGCTGTTGGTCGCGTCCCGGCTGAACCCGGGGCTTACCGACGAGGGCGAGGTGATCATTGGCAAGTGGAGCCTGATGCTTTCCGCCGGCTGCGCGTTCGGCGGCGCGATCTGTGCCGCTATCGTGCCGGCCTGCCGCGCCATGCGGCTGCGCCCGCTGGATGCCATCGCTCCCCAGGCGCCGTCCGGGCATGGTCGACACTTGCTGGCCGCCACCATCACGGGGGCGATCCTCGTCACGCTCAACCCACTGCTGACTTTCGTGATCCCTGTGCCTGATGCGGTGCGCTATGCCATACATGCGACGGTGGGTTGCACCAGCATGGCAGTGGGATTCATCCTGCTTTCGCCCGCGGCTGTGCTGTTCACCGAGCGGCTTATCGCCCCGATGATGGCGTTCCTGATGCGCCTGGAGCCGCGTTTGCTGGCCGGGCAGCTGAGCGGGAATCTCTGGCGAACGGTGGGCACCTCGGTAGCCATGACCGTCGGGTTGGGACTGTTCGTCGCCATGCAGGTGTGGGGCTACACGATGCTTCGGCCATTCGAGCCGGGGACGTGGGTGCCGGGCGCCCTTGTTGCGATCCTCCCGGATGGTTTGCCTTCCGATGCGATCGATGAAGTACGCAAGCTGCCGGGGTTTGACCCGGCGACCGTGATGCCGCTGGCCGTGGAGCAGCCCAAACTTGCAGAGGATATTACCGGCAGTGCCGAGCGTGCTACCGTCACGCGACAGGACAATGTCGTGCTGGTGGGTCTTGATCCCGACCGCGGCATAGGCGGGTCTGATCCGCTGCTGAAGATGGAATGGGTGGCTGGCTCCCCTGAAAGCGCGATCCCGCTTCTCAAGTCACAGCGTGGATGCATCGTTCCCGATTACTTCTGCCGTGAGACCGGACTGGGGCTGGGAGATACCTTTGACCTGAATCCGCCGGCCGACAATGAAAAGGTGATTACCTATCGCATCGCCGGTGTGGTGCGTCTGCCGGGTTCGCACTGGATGACCAAGCTCTCGGGAATGCGCCTGCGGGCGGCCAGATCGGCCGCACTCTGCTTCGCCGACTTTGCAACGGTCGAGGCCGATTTCCCGCAGGGCAATGTTCGCTTTTTCTGGGGCAATGGCTATGGCCCGATCGATCCAGCAGCCATCGGCGAGGCTGCCCGTGAACTGGCGGAAAAGGTTGATGGCAGGGCGTTCTCGCTGGTGGAGGAGGGACTGCCACAGTTCGATCGCGGCCCGCGCGTTCGTATAACCACCCCGGAAGAGGTGACGCGAAGGATCCGCGGGAGAGCCGACGGATGGATCTGGAGCCTGAGCCAGCTTCCGCTGGTGACGCTGGCGGTAAGCTCGATCGGTCTGCTCAATGCCATCATGGCGTCGGTACGGGCGCGTAGCTGGGACCTGGGGGTGTTGCGGGCCATCGGGTTCACGCGGTCGGCCATCGTGCGTGTTGTGGTGGCCGAGGCGCTGCTGATCGGCATCGTGGCGTGCGTCCTGAGTCTGTCGTTTGGAATACTGGCCGGCTGGTGCGGTTCGGGAATCTCGCAGTATGTCAGCTTCTTCGGCGGCCTTCATCCAGACTTGACGGTCCCCTGGGCCAAACTGTCGATCGGTATCGGCGCAGCCCTTTCACTGTGCATCCTCGCTGGCGCCTGGCCAGCATTAACCATCGGCAGGGTGGAACCTCTGCGTCTCCTGCAGGCTGGAAGAGGTACGCTCTGAGCCCGCATCACTGCGTCATCGTGGAATGGATCTGGGATGTGCCCCACTGGCGCATTGTTTCGCAGCTCACGGTATACTCTGCCGAACTGAACATATCGTGAAGGAGAATGGCGCTATGGCGGAACCGATTCGTGTGGCTCTAGTTGGTTGCGGGGACATCAGCAGTACACATCTGCGAAGCTACCAGAACCTGGGGATGAAGGTCGTGGGACTGTGCGACGTGATTCTTCCGCGTGCCCAGCGGCGCAAGGAGGAATTCGGCCTGACCGACACTCCCATCTTCGAGGACTTCGGCGAGATGCTGAAGAAGACCGAGTCAGACCTGGTGACGGTCGCCACCCCCGTGGCCTGCCACGCACCGCTGACAATCGCCGCCCTGCGTGCCGGGAGGCATGTGGCCTGCGAGAAGCCCAGCACGCTTTGCATCGCTGAGAACAAGCAGGTCATCGAGGAAGCAAAGAAGGCCGGTAAGAAGGTTATTTTCTTCAGCTCGCGCATGCGCTGGGCAGAGGTTTCCATGGCGCGGCAGTTCATTCAGGATGGCGAGCTTGGCGAAATCTATCGCGTGAACGTGCAGTTCTTCCGCAGGCGCGGCCGGCCGGGCGTGGACATGATGCACAACGCCCGCTGGTTCGTCGATCGCGAGAAGTCCGGCGGCGGTGTCGTCATGGATATGGGGCAGTACTTCATGGACATGGTATTTAGCCTCACCGGCTGGCCGGAGATCCAATCGGCTACCGGGTGGACGTTCAAGGGTTTCCCGCACGAACTGCCGGAGGGGATTCCCTTCGACGTGGAGGAACACTGCACCATTTTCGCCCGCAGCGCCAAGTGCAGCTACACCTTCGACCTGGCGTGGATCTCCAACCATCCCGACACCCGCTCGATCTACATCCTCGGCACGAAGGGCGGGATCACCATCAACAAGGATGGCTTCCACTTCCACACCGAGCGGGGCGGCCCGTACCGCTTCTGCGATACCACCACTACCTGGAAGGACAAGACCACCGGCGATGACCACATCTACGGTGACCTGTGCCGGGCGATTCGCGGCGAGAATGTCGATATCGGAACGACGCCGGAGCAGGCGCTGACCATCACCCGCCTGACGCAGGCCGCCTTCAAGTCGGCCGAGCAGGGCGGCGAGGTGCGCTTGGCGGATCTGCCGGATGGCACCATCGATCCTGATGCCTGCGCGCAAGTGGTCAGGCGGCAGAAGGAGCTGTTCGCTGCCGGCCTCATCAAGTAATCGATGTCACAAAAAAGAGGCTCGACGCCATCACCCTGGCGTCGAGCCTTTATTGTTTGTTTCGCGTGTCTCACAGCTCCGCCGGCGACGGTTCAGTCGCGGAGGCGCAGCCGTTCCCCCTTGGCGTAGCAGATCGCGGTGAGCAGCAGCGACATCACCGCCACGAACAGAACCACGCCCTTAAGCGAGCCGACGATGGTGGAAAGATACAGCACGCCCGCGATGAGCGCGATCCACCAGCAGACCACGACCGTCCACCCTTGCCAGCATGTCGGCAGATCCCAGAGCCATCTGCAATCAGTCTTGGCGGGGAACCACACTCCGTCACGGCGATTCATGCAGCCTCCAGTTCAACTTTAAGGGCCAAACGAGGTGTAATCCTGAGCCTGATCGATTGTTGTGCGCAAATTTCATTAGGCCAAGCAAAAAATCCTCCTGTTAGGGCAAAGACAGGGCAAAATCAGCCGATCGCCGAGATCTGGCGGGCCGCGGTCGCCAAAACCGGCTCGATGGCCAGCTTTTCCAGGCAACTGCGGTGTGAGCATTGGCGGCGATAGCAGGGCATGCAGTCGATGTTCGCCCTTACGACGCACTCGGGCCGGCCGTAAGGTCCGGTGCGAACCGGGTTTGTGGGTCCGAATACCGCCACCAGCGGCCGTCCCAAAGCCGCGGCAATGTGCATCGGCCCGGAGTCATTGGTGATCACCAGCCGGGCACGTTCCATCAGTGCCACCAGCTGCATCAATGTGGTCTTGCCGCAGAGGTTAAGCGCCCCGGGGATCTGTGCGGCCAGTTCACTATCCCCCGGGCCGCCGGCGACAACCGATCGCAGGCCAAATCGCTTCTGCAATTCCGGCACAAGCTGGGCAAAGTACCTCGTCGGCCAGCGCTTGGTGAGCCAGTTTGCGCCTGGGCAGAGCACAGCGTATTCGCCACCCTTGCTGACAAGTTGCCGAGCGGCGGCGCGATCTACCTCAGTCACCGGGAAGGGGAACTCGACCGGCCCATCCGGGCAGCCGATGGCCGACAGCAGCTTGCGATAGCGTTCGATGGCATGCTGCTCCGGTGTCCCCACATCCACGCGATGAGTGTAGAAAAGCCAGGCCATCTCGCGGGCGTTGGCGAATCCCACACGCACCGGCGCCCTGGTTGCCCGGGCAAACCAGGCGCTGCGAAACAGGCCCTGGATGTCCAGCACCAGGTCAAACCCCTGCTCGCGCAGATGGCGGTTAAACGCCAGCAGTTCGCGGGCGGCCGACGGGCTGCGCCAAAAGTTTCCCCAGCGCTTCCGCTCGAAGCGCAGAAGGTTAATCCCCGGCAGCCCCTCAACTATGCCGGCGCAGGCCGGCGCTATCAGCCAGGAGATGCGCGCCTTGGGATAGTGGCGATGCAGCAGGTTCCAGATCGGCAGGGCGTGAACCACATCACCGATGGAGCTGGGCTTGATGATCAGGATGTTCTTCGGGTCTATCCCGGGCGAATCGCTCATTTGTCTACAGGGCGCGAAAGCTAGCCGGAGCATGGCCGATAGGCAAGCGGCCGATCATGCAGCGCTGAACTGCTTCTGCAGCTTCGCCACCGATACAGGTACGCTGGTCTTGAGTTCCTGAGCGAACAGGGAGACGCGCAACTCCTCGATTAGGTAACGGAATTGCACCAGTTGCGGGTCGGGAATTCCCGACTGCTCGACTATCTTTCGCCTGTCGAGGTACATCCGCCAGATCGGTTCGATCATGCCGGCCGCGTGGGTGTCCTTGAGCAGCCCGGCATTGGTCAGCTTGTGCAGGCGGATGCGGATCCCCTCGATGAAACGCGGCAGGTGCATAAGCCATTCCCAGGGATGGATGGTCAGCACGTTGGAGGGGCACAGCCGCCGCAGGTGATCGCGCATGTCGCTAATCGCCGGCAGCAGTAGTGGCGGAAACTCGCGCGACAGCCGGGCGGATACATCCGCGTAGGCCACAAAGATCGCCTCCGCCGTTCGTGCCAGTTGCTCGGCGACCGGCCGCATGTTGTTCCATGCATTGTCCAGGCGCAGCTCAAACTCGATCTTGGTGCGGATAGGCTTGGGCTCTGCAAACAGCAGGCGATCGGTTAGGGCGGCGCTGAACGTCTCGCGAAGCTGGTCCTTGTTGCCCAGTGGCCGATAGGCCAGGACCAGTCTCTCACTATTGGGCAGGATCTTGAACTGCCACTGCAATGCATCGGCCAGCGCGATCATGGCGAGACGGCGCACACCTTTGCGCGTCTCCACTTCGGCGGCCGGTTCATTATCCAGGAGGCGAAGCGATGCCGTGACGCCGTTATCGGTGAGGGCGGGATATCCCTGCACAGTCAGCGGCCCGGAACGGAAATCCACCCGTGCCGGTAGATCGCCGAAGTCCCATTCCCTGATGTTGTCACGATGCCACTTCGCTGATCTCTGCTGCACCGCCGCCCGCGCCTGCACACGCAGCTTCTGTCGCAGTGCCGCGGCACTGCGGCCAACCGCCAGCGTCTTGCCAGATGAGTCCACCACGCGCACGTTCATCGAGAGATATGGCTCAGTCTGATCGCGCTTGAACAGCGATGGGTCGATCTGCCGTCCTATCTGCCTTCCCAGCTCGAACGCCAGTACGCGGTAGAGATCGCCATCGCCAAACTTCATGCGTGCCAGCGCCGCCTCGGCCGCCCGGGCATGCGGCACCAGTTGCGTGCGCAGTTCCTTTGGCAGCGTGCGGATGAGCTGGATGACCTTTTCCTTCAGCATCCCCGGCACAAGCCAGTCGAGCTGACTATCCTCCAGTTGCGGCAGAACGGCGATCGGCACGCGCACCGTGATGCCATCCTCAGGGTGTCCTACCTCGTAGCGATACTCCAGCGCCAACTTCGTTTCGCCGACGTGGATATGGGAAGGAAAGTCCTGCTCGGTGATGTGTCGGCGATCGCCTGCCAGCAGGTCCGACTCCTTCATGAACAGGATCTTCCGGTTGGCGCGCTCTGCCTTGTGTCGCCAGCGGTGGAAGGTTTCCGCCGAGTAGACGCTGGCCGGGATGATGGCATCGTAGAAGGCGAAGATCGACTTGCTGTCGGCCAGCAGGTCGCGCTTGCGCTGCCGTGCCTCCAGCGACTCGATGTAGCGGCGCAGCCGGGCATTCTCGCGGAAGAAGGGTGCATCGCACATGAAGTCCTGCGCGACCAGTGCGCCATTGATGAACAGTTGCCGCGAAGTGACCGGGTCGATCGGTCCATAGTCGACCGAGCGGCGGGGGATCAGCGTCAGCCCGTGCAGCGTGACTTTCTCATGGGCGATTACCTGCCCGCGGCGGCTGTGCCAGAAGGGATCGGAGTATTCGCGATGAACCATGTGGCCGGCCGCCTGCTCGATCCATTCCGGCTTCACCGGCGCCACCGTGCGGGCGTACAGGCGAGTTGTCTGCACCAGTTCGGCCGCAACGATCCACTGCGGCTTCTTCGAGAACTGTGTCGAGCCGGGGAAGATGTAGAAGCGCTTGCCGCGAATCCCCTTGTACTCGAAGTCATCACCCTTTACGCCGATGTTGGACAAGAGCCCGGCCAAAATGGCGCGATGTATGTCATCCGGATTCACGTCTGAGTGGCCGGGCTTGCCCAGCGGCAGGAACGTGCCGGCCATTTCCCGCAACTGGCTATGCACGTCCTGCCAGTCGCGCATGCGCGTGTAGGTGAGGAAGCTGTCACGGCAGACCTTTCGCAGCTTGTTCTCCGAGAGTCGCCGTTGCTGCTCCTGGAACCAATTCCACAGCTTGAGGATGGAGAGGAAGTCGGAGGTTGGTTCCTTAAACTGATCGTGAGCGGAATCGGCCGCCGCCTGCTGATCCATCGGCCGCTCTCGCGGGTCCTGCACCGACAGCGCCGAGGCGATGATCAGCACCTCGTCAAGGCACTTGCGCTCGGCGGCCGCCAGGATCATGCGCCCAAGCCGCGGGTCGATCGGCAGGCGCGAGAGCATTCGGCCGATCGCGGTAAGCTCATTGCGCTCATCAATTGCGCCAAGCTCGTGGAGTGTCTGGTAGCCGTCGCGGATCTGGCGATAGTCCGGAGGATCGAGGAAGGGGAAATCCTCAATCCGCCCCAGCCGCAGCGCCTTCATCTGCAGGATGACGCTTGCCAGGTTGGTGCGGCGAATCTCCGGGTCGGTGAACTCGGGCCGCTGCTGGTAATCCTCCTCCGAGTACAGGCGCACACAGATGCCCGGGGACGTTCGGCCGCAACGTCCCTTGCGCTGATCGGCCGAGGCTCGCGAGATCGGCTCGATCGGCAGACGCTGCACCGAACCTCTGCCGCCGAATCGCGAGATGCGAGCTGTGCCGGCGTCGATGACGTACTTGATCCCCGGGACGGTGAGCGATGTCTCGGCCACGTTGGTTGCGAGGATCAGCCGCGGATGCTCATGCGGCACGAAGACTTTCATCTGCTCCTCGGCCGACAGGCGGGCGTACAGTGGCAGGATCTGCGCGCCTCTGGGATGATGCTTGCGCAGCGCCTCGGCCGTGTTGCGAATCTCGCGCTCGCCGGAGAGGAAGATCAGCGTGTCTCCCGGGCCATTGCGCCACAGCTCATCTACGGCCCGGACTATCGCCTGCTCCTGCTCATACTCCGGTTCTTCAGAGGACTCGTATGGCCGATAGCGAAGCTCCACGGGATAGGTGCGGCCTTCGACGTTGATGATCGGGGCATCGTCAAAGTGCTGCGAGAATCGCTCCGGTGCGATGGTGGCGCTGGTGATGATCAGCTTCAGGTCCGGCCGGCGGGGCAGCAACCGCTTGATGTAGCCGATGAGAAAGTCGATGTTGAGCGAGCGCTCGTGAGCCTCGTCGAGGATGATGGTGTCGTACTGCCAGAGCATGCGGTCGCCCATGATCTCGGCCAGCAGGATGCCGTCGGTCATGAGCTTCACCATGCTGGTGGGTGAAACATGGTCGGAGAAGCGCACCTTGAAGCCGACCAGGCCACCGATCCCTGTGTGCAACTCCTCGGCCAGCCGGCGGGCGACCGAGCGGGCGGCGATGCGGCGCGGCTGGGTGTGGCCGATCATGCCATGCACGCCCCGACCCAGTTCCAGGCAGATCTTGGGGAGCTGGGTTGTCTTGCCCGAGCCGGTGGCGCCGCAAACGATGACCACCTGGTTATTGCGGATGGCCGCGGCGATCTCATGTGCCCTGGCGGCGACAGGGAGTTCAGATGGATACTCGATGCGTGGCCGGGTGTTGCGGCGCTGAGCGCAGCGGGAGGCGGAGGAATCTATTGTGGCCGACACACGCTCCAGCAGGGGCAGCAGCTTCTCAGCAGGGGCTCCCGATAATACCTGCTGGCGCGCTATGCGCAGATCGCGGCGCAAGTAGGATCGGTCCGCGAGCATGGTTTCATCGAGCCGATGAAACAGTTCGCGGATGCGCCGCAGAAGTTCAGGATCAGCCTGCTGTGCCACTGTCGCGGGTATTCTAAGTCTCCTGAGAGGTACGTCACGTACCGGCGGCAAGTTCCGCGTTAACTGGCATCCGGCCGGACGCGGCGGCAGAATCTTCCGACGCCATAGTCATGCTAGAATCGCAGGTGGCCAATTGTGCGGCCGATTCACAGTCAACCGACCGGAAGGAGCGCCCCATGAAACGGGTTCTGCTGATGATGGTGCTGATCGCTGGCGTATCGGGTGGCATCGGTGGGATGCTGCTGGCAGGGGAGGCCACGAATCCCCCGACAACACGGCCTGCCGAGAAGAACTGGGTATGCCCGATGAACTGCCCCAACAGCGCTTCCGACAAGCCGGGAAAGTGCCCGGTATGCGGGATGAAGCTGGAGAGAGCCAAAAAGGGCGACAAGGACAAGTCGGGCGACAAAGCTCACAAGAAACACCAGCAGGGCGACAAGGCCAACTAGCAGCTACTGCTGGCGTGGTAGGGTGAGTAGAGGTAGAGATGGATGCGACAGGCGTAGCATCTGCGCCTGTCGCGTTGTTCTTCAGAGCAGATCGTGGAAGTAGCGACCGGGACAATTGAGCAGATCATCAAGGCCATGGCCGCGGAGATAGGCTTTGACCTCGTCGGCATCGCGCCGGCCCAGAAGAGTGCGAACGAGGATTACCTGCGCCAGTGGCTGGCCTCCGGGCAGGCGGGCAACATGGCCTGGATGCACAAGCACATCGACAAGTTGCTGGATGTGCGCGAGCTGTTACCGGGAGCGAGGTCAGTCATCTGCGTGGGGCTGAACTACCTGTACCCGCTGGAGGAGGAACCTGGCGAGCCGTCCGGGCGCATCGCCCGCTATGCCCTGGGTGACGACTACCACGAGGTGATGAAGAAGATGCTGCATGCGCTGGCCGATTTCCTGCGCGAGCAGATCCCCGGCGCGCAGACAAAGTGCGGCGTCGATTCAACTCCCATCCTGGAGAGGGAGCTGGCCGCCTCCGCCGGCATCGGCTGGATCGGCAAGAACACCTGCATCATCCACCCGCGCATGGGATCGTGGATGTTCCTTGGGGAAGTCATTACTACTGCCCAGCTCCAGCCCGACAGGCCAATCGACAACTACTGCGGGAGCTGTCGGCGCTGCCTCGATGCCTGTCCCACCGGCGCGCTGACCTCTGCCTACAACCTGGATGCACGAAAGTGCATCTCCTACCTGACCATCGAGCATCGCGAGAATCTCACACCCCAGCAGCAGCGGATGATCGGGGACTGGCTGGTGGGTTGCGATATCTGCCAGGAGGTCTGCCCGTTCAACCGCAAGGCACCCAAGAGTCGCGTGCAGGAGTTCCGTCCCCGTTTCCCATCCGGTCGTCTGACACTTGTGCAGGTGCTGGAGATGGACGATGAGACGTATCGCAGCATTTTCCGCAGAAGCGCAGTTAGGCGGGTGAAGCTTCCCATGCTCCAGGCCAACGCACGGGCAGTGCAGGCAAACCGCCAAAAATGAAGCGAGGGACGCGATAGTCGCGCCCCTCGCCATCCGCTTCGCTTGACGCACGTGACGCCCGCCCGACAGGGCATCCGCGTCTGTTACTGCACCAGGATCTTGCGCGGCTTGCTCTCCTCACGCTTGTCGAGAGTGATGCTCAGGATGCCGTCGGCCAACTTGGCATTAACCTTGTTCTCATCGACGGTCGGAGGCAGAGTAAAGCTGCGCAGGAACCTCGAGTAGCGACGCTCGCGCAGCAGCGTCTGGCCTTCCTGCCCACCATTCTTCTCCGTCTTCCTCTCAGCCGAGATCGTCAGTGTGCCGTTCTCCAGCGTCACCTCG
>JAKORQ010000113.1 GCA_029777755.1 Planctomycetota bacterium | reverse complement strand
GCTGGCCCATCCGGGCTTGATGCCGTGGAGTTCATGGTGCAGACCAACCCCGGCCTACCTGCCCAGCCGCTGCGCAAGATTGCCTCGGGCGGCGAAATGAGTCGCATCATGCTGGCTCTCAAGGGCATTTTGGCTTCTTCTGACCGCGTGAGCGTCCTGGTCTTTGACGAGATCGACTCCAACGTCGGCGGCCGACTCGGTTCGATCATCGGCCGCAAGCTACGCGACCTGGCCGATCATCACCAGGTGCTGTGCATCACCCACCTGCCGCAGATTGCCTGCTTCGCCAACCGTCATCTCACGGTCCGCAAGAAGGTAGATGGCAACATGACCTCCACCACCGTGCGCACCATCACCGGCGATGAACGGCTGCACGAGTTGGCCGAGATGATCGGCGGCTCGCAGATCACTCCCACCACGCTGGCCCAGGTGAAGGAACTGCTGGCCAACGCAACCTCCAGTACTTCCATACCCCGCCCGGCCTCCAGGAAAGCCTCGGCAAACAAGCGATAGTTCAGTCCCGCCGAGCGCGGCCCCGCGTCATTGCAGACGCTTCCTGACGACCACCGATCATTCCCTTCGAGGTCATCGATGTTTCCTTCGTGGCCTGACCTGTCTATCGTTTGCACAAACCATGAGTGACACACGATCGTATTGGGTTAGGCAGTTGGAGCGCATTTCTTCACCTCTCCTGGCCGCGGCGGCCGCGCGAGAACTGAGAAAACGCATGCCGGTTGAGACATGCCCTGACGGCAATCTCGAGGACCGCCGCAAGTACACCCACCTTGAAGCGGTCGCCCGGCTGCTCGTTGGCATCGCCCCATGGCTGGAAGTCGAGCTTCCCGAGGGCGAGGAAAAGGTCCTCCAGGCAAATCTCCGCGAGCTTGCCCGCGCCAGTATCGATGCCATAAGCGATCCTGCCTCACCTGACTTCGCGAACTGGGATAAGGACTCCCAGCCGCTGGTTGATGCCGCGTTCCTGGCACATGCGCTCCTGCGATCGCCTGTGCAGTTGTGGGAACGTCTGGATGCACGCGTGCGCGACAATGTCGTCGCAGCGATGATGCGAACCCGTACGATCGTTCCGGGTCTGAACAACTGGGTGCTGTTCCTGGCGATGGTCGATTCCTTCCTCCTCAAGCAGGGTCAGAAGATTGCCTCCACCGCGATCTACAACGCCGTCGAGCTGCACGAGCAGTGGTACAAAGGTGATGGCGTCTACGGTGATGGCCGGGAGTTCCACTGGGACTACTACAACAGCTTCGTCATCCACCCGATGCTGGTGGACATCGTCGACGTGCTGGTGGACATGAAGGGCGCCGATGAGCGTGTGCGTCAGAGAGTGGTACTCAGGGCTACCCGCTATGCCGCCATCCAGGAACGACTGATCGCGCCAGACGGGACATTTCCTCCCATCGGCCGATCGCTCTGCTACCGCGGCGGTGCGTTTCAGCTGCTGGCCCAGATGGCGCTGCAGCATCGGCTCCCGGAAGATCTTTCACCCGCACAGGTTCGCTGCGCTCTCACGGCCATGCTGCGCAGGACGCTCGACGTTCCCGGCACCTTTACGGAAGATGGCTGGCTGCGCCTGGGACTGGCCGGGCACCAGCCATCACTGGGCGAGAAATACATCTCCACCGGCAGCACATACCTGTGCTCAACAGCCCTGTTGCCGCTGGGATTGCCTCCGGCCGATCCGTTCTGGAGTGCCCCGGACATGCCCTACACCTCCCAGCGAGCCTGGGGAGGTGAGGATATCGCCCGCGACCATGCCCACATTGAGTGGCACTAGGGGTGCTCTACTGCAAGTGGAGCGGCTTGCCTTCAAGCCGCGGGAATTCTAGTCGGCAGAAGGACTACCCGAACTGGATGCACATTGACCGGCATCGAGACATCAACATTGGGGTACCTTGTCGCTTCGTGGTTAAGAAGGGATGTACACCGTCCGGTTTCCCTGGCTCTGATCGTGCGTGTTCGCCGAGGATTCCCTTACCTCCAGCGGGCGGTGATCGCCCGCTCCGCTTTGGGGTGGAACTGCTCCAGACAACACTAGATCCCTATCGTTCGCGGGTTCATGAAGATGTTGTCGTGGCCGGGCACGATCAAATCGGCGATCTCGTAGATCTCGCGCATCGATTCGCCGGCCTTCTCGAAATCCGCACTGTCCGGCAGTACCTGCATGGCCAGGAAGTGCTCCTGCGTGGGCACCCCATCGCCGGCTATGAGGATCGTCGACGCCGCCAGCGACACCAATAGTCCGCATGTACCAGGAGTAAAGCCGGGAAGCGGGAACAGGTCCACGCCGGTCGCAATCTTGTCCGGGGCTTCCGCAAGGGATTCGAGCAGTTCCAGGTCCTCACTGATCACCTTGGCATCTTCTGACTCAACGCCCACCGACTCGCGCATCTTCTCAAGCTGGGGGCGGATCATCTCCCTCTCTGCTTCATGGATAAGCACCTTGGCGCTGCTGAAGGCACTCAGGCCAGTCCTGTGAGCCGGTCGGAAATTCGTCAGGAAAACCGTGTCGATCTGGCCGGGCATAATCCCGGTTCTCTCGTACAATCGGGCGGCGATCACGGCCGGCGGCAGCCCGGGATCAACCAGGATGTTCCGCCCGCCGCTGCGAACCAGAACACATGTGGAATGCGGCGTGCGGACACGCTGCTGTTCACCCCACAGCAGATTACGACTGAGCCTTCCGATACTGATGACGTCGACACGAGGCGCAGACATGCCCGAAGTGTATGGCAAGACGCGGCCGGAGAAAAGTCCCCGCGCACTGACTGCCGCCATGCTTTTAATGTGCATGCTCCTGGGGATGCTCAACGGGTGCCGCTCACCCCAGCAGCCTGATAGCCTTACGGCCATTCCCTACCGCACGGATCCCTGGGACACCCGCTATCCCGGAACCTCAGCGATCACTACTCCCAATTATCGCATCTTCACCGACATCCAGGACCCGCACACCATCCGGCAACTTGTGCAGGTGCTTGAGGGAGCAAACCGTGAGTACCGTGCCATCGCCCCGCCAGTCACGACGGCCGTCCAACCGCTTCGCTGCTACATCTTCTCCCGGCGGCAGGAATGGGCAGCGTTCACTAACAACCATGCCGGCGAAGACGCGGCCGTCTACCTGCGCATCAACCGGGGCGCATACACCATCGACGACTGGTTCGTAGCCTTCTGGCTTGGTGATGAGGGCACGTTCTCGGTGGTGGCTCACGAAGGATGGCATCAGTTCGCTGGCCGACACTTCGTCGCCCGCATGCCCCCATCCCTTGAGG
>JAKORQ010000112.1 GCA_029777755.1 Planctomycetota bacterium | reverse complement strand
TGCCATGGCCATCCACGTGGTGCAGGGAGAACGCGAGCTGGTGGCGGATTGCCGCTCCCTGGCCCGCTTCACCCTGACCGGCATTCCGCCCATGGCGGCCGGCGCCGCCCACATTCGCGTCACCTTCCAGGTGGATGCGGACGGGCTGCGGTCGGTCAGCGCCATGGAGAAGTCCTCCGGCGTGCAGGCGGAGATCCAGGTCAAGCCCTCCTTTGGCTTGGCGGAAGAGGACATCCTCAGCATGCTGAGCGCCTCCATCGCCAATGCCCAGCAGGACATGGATGCCCGCATGCTGGCGGAGCAGCAGGTCGAAGCCGATCGGGTGGTGGAGAGCCTCAATGCGGCGCTGGCCGCCGATGGCGAGGCGCTGTTGAGTGCCGCCGAACGTGCCGAGATCGACACCGCGATCCATCATCTGCTGGCCATGCGTGCCACAGGCACAACCAATCAAATCAAAGATGCCATCGAGGCGGCGGATGCCGTCAGTGGCGAGTTTGCGGCCCGTCGCATGGATGCGTCCATTCGCAAGGTGCTGACCGGCCAAAACGTCAACAAGGTGTAATATGCCAAAACTGATCATTCTGCCTCACCCCGAACTCTGTCCGGACGGCGCAGCCCTCGAGGGCGCGACCGGTGAGACCATACTGGACATCGCCCTGCGCAACGGCATCGAGATCGAGCATGCCTGCGAGAAGTCTTGTGCCTGTACCACCTGCCACTGCGTGGTGCGGGAGGGGTTTGACTCCCTCGAGCCGAGCGATGAGCTGGAAGACGACATGCTGGACAAGGCATGGGGACTGGAGCCGGAATCCCGCCTGAGTTGCCAGGCTCGTCTGGCGGATGAGGATCTGGTGGTGGAACTGCCCAAGTACACCATCAACCTCGCCTCCGAGCGTCACTGATTGACCCGCTAATTACACATGAGTGAATTGCGCGTGCAGCATCTCATGGTGCAGTAATGATATGGTGAAGGCCGTACCCCTCGGGGAAACGGCCTTTTTTGTCTCCGTTACCCCGCGTTGTTAATGAATCGTGCCAAGAAGAAAAGGA
>JAKORQ010000111.1 GCA_029777755.1 Planctomycetota bacterium | reverse complement strand
GAACGATTTGATGCCCATGACTTCCTGGGAGAAGTCGCCGCTTCCGGGGCGGCCGCCGCCATCGTCGATCGTGAGGAAAAGGCTGCTGGCATCGGCATCCCCTGTATTCTCGTCAACGATACCCGAAAGGCGCTGGGGCATCTGGCGGCCTATGGTCGGAGCCTGCTTACCTGCCGGGTGTTGGCCGTCGGCGGCTCCAATGGCAAGACCACCACGAAGCATCTCCTGGGATCTGTACTGTCGGAACAGCTGTCCGGCACGCAATCTCCCAAGAGCTTTAACAACGACATTGGCGTACCGCTGACAATCCTCGGTTCCCGGCCGGGTGATGACTACCTGATCCTTGAACTTGGTACCAACCACCCCGGCGAGCTATCGCCGCTGTCGCTGATGGCTCGGCCGGACGTCGCCATCATCACGAGCATCGGCCCTGAACACCTGGAGGGATTTGGCAACATCGATGGCGTGCGGGCTGAGGAAATAACGCTCCTTGATGGACTTACACACGATGGCCTGGCGATAGTGAACGGCGACGATCGGCAGCTTGTGCAGATGGCTCGTCAGCGATGCAAGAAGATCATCACGTTCGGCTTCGACGCCGAGTGCGACCTTGTCATAGAGACGGTTCGCTGTTCGCTGGATGGAATCAGCTTTCAAGTGAGAGGCGAAACGAAGGAGTACCGGCTTCCGCTGCCCGGTCGACACAACGCATCGAACGCTCTTGCCGCTATCGGGGCCGGGCGCGAGATGGGGCTATCCGACGACACGATCAGGCAGGCACTGGCGAACTGTTCGCGCCCCGAGATGCGCATGCAGTTGATGCATGTTGGCCACTTCACAATTATCAATGACGCCTACAACGCCAATCCCGCGTCCATGCTTGCGGCACTGGAAACGCTGGCGGCGGCCGACGTGCCACGCAGACGTATCGCGGTACTGGGCGAGATGCGCGAGCTGGGCGACTGTTCCGTCGAACTCCACCGGCAAATCGGGGCGACGGCCGCGAAATGTGGCGTTGCCCTTCTCGTCGCGGTCGGCCAGCAAGCCGCTCCTCTTGCCGAGGAGGCTGTTGCCAACGGGATGGGCCGCGACTCGGTAAGATGGGTTCCGGATGCTGACGAGGCAGGCCGGGTGATCTCATCGCTGCTTCAGCCGCAGGATACCCTTCTGCTTAAAGGCTCGCGTGGCGTAAGACTGGAGAAGGTTGTCGAGGCGCTAAGGTGCTCAAGTGTGATGTCAGGGATGGTTAGGGCATCATGATCTATCTGCTGATCAAGTGGACATATGGATGGCTCCAGGCTCACGGGCTGGGCGGTTTGCGCCTGCTGCGCGAAACAACATTTCAGACCGCCATGGCGATCTTCATGGCGTTCAGCATCTGCATCCTCATGGGGCCACGCGTCATTGCCTGGCTGCGCATGAAGAAGATCGGCGATATCAGCAAGTTCGACCAGGAGCAGGTCGATGCCCTGATGGAAGGCAAGCGCGGCACGCCAACGATGGGCGGCGTGATGATCGTCACTGCCATCGCTGTCTCCACCCTGCTGCTGGCCGACATCAGCAACTTCTACGTGCAGATGGCGCTGGTCTGCCTGGGATGGCTCTGCGCGGTGGGAATGGTGGATGACTGGCTCAAGTTGACCGCTGCCCAGCGCGGCACAGGTAGACAAGGACTTACCAGCCTGG
>JAKORQ010000110.1 GCA_029777755.1 Planctomycetota bacterium | reverse complement strand
GGCCGAGCAACTGGGCAAACCGATTCTGGCCGAAGGGCCGGCCGGCGTAGGTAAAACCGAGCTCAGCAAAGCCTGGGCCGCCGCCACAGACCGCGAGTTGATCCGCTTGCAGTGCTACGAAGGATTGGACGAGAGCAAGGCCCTTTACGAGTGGGAATATGCCAAACAGATGCTCTACACCCAGCTCTTGCGCGACAAGCTGGCCGATGTGCTGGCCGACGCCCACACGCTGACCGAGGCCGCCAACCGCCTCGCCGCCGAGGAGGATATCTTTTTCTCCGAACGGTTTCTGTTGCCGCGCCCATTGTTGAAGGCCATCCGCAACGACCACCCCACGGTGCTCCTCATCGATGAGATCGACCGCGCCGACGCCGAATTCGAGGCCTTTTTGCTGGAGGTGCTCAGCGACTTTCAGGTGAGCATTCCCGAGATCGGCACCATCCGTGCCCAGCAGCAGCCCATGGTCTTTCTCAC
Source organism: Planctomycetota bacterium (assembly GCA_029777755.1). Classification (GTDB taxonomy): domain Bacteria; phylum Planctomycetota; class Phycisphaerae; order Tepidisphaerales; family Tepidisphaeraceae; genus CAIQIQ01. Next base: position 1,171 of record JAKORQ010000110.1, on the reverse strand, counting down.
CAGCAACAACACCCGTGAATTGAGTGAGGCGCTCAAACGGCGCTGTCTCTACATCTATATCGATTACCCCTCGCTGGAGGAAGAGCTGCGTATCGTCCGGCTCAAGGTGCCCGAGCTCAAGCCGGCTCTGGCCCGACAGGCCGTCGAGATGGTCCAGTCGCTGCGCACCATGGATCTGAAAAAGAATCCCAGTGTCAGCGAGACGCTGGACTGGGCCCGCGCGCTGGTAGCGCTGAACGCCCAGGCGCTCAGCGATGAGGTGCTGGAAAACACCATGACGGTGCTACTCAAATACGAGGCCGATGTCACCCGCATGCGTCGCATGACGCGGCAGGAAGAGCAGGAAAACGGCTATTATGGAAGATCGTATCGCTAAGTTCATCTCGGCGCTGCGCGCGGCAGGCGTGCGCATCTCCCTGGCCGAGAGCGAGGACGCCTGGCACGCCATGGAGCGTATGGGTGTGACGCACCGCGACCGGTTTCGCTGGACGCTGCGCGCCACACTGATCAAAGATTCGGAAGATATCCCTGTTTTCGACGAACTGTTCGGCATCTACTTTGGGCAGGAAGAACAACCTCCGATGAACAATCCGCAGGACGACATGTCGCCCGAGGATCAGGAGATGCTGCAGCAGGCCATGGAGCGGCTGGGCGGCGATCTGCGCCAGTTGCTGGAGTGGCTGCTCAACGGCCAGAGCCCTTCCGGCGAGCAGATGCAACAGCTCGCCAAGGCGGCGGGTACCGACAATGCCCGGTCGCCACAGCAGAGCCGCCAGTATGCCCGACGCATGCAACGCCTGCTGGGTTGGGATTATCTGGACCAGATGCTGGAGATGCTGTGGCAGTTGCTGGAGCAGATGGGGATGGACCCGAAGCAGATCGCCGAGCTGCGACAGCAGGTGGCCGAGAATCGCCACGCGCTAGAACAACAGATGGAACAATTCGCCGGGCAGGCCATCGGCGACAATATGGCCCGAGAGTATCGCAAGCAACAACCCTCCACGTCCGACTTGATGGAGCGTCCCTTCGAACAACTCACACAGGACGAGGTCAACGCCCTACGTGAAGAGATCCGCCGCCTGGCGGCGCGCCTGCGCAGCCGCGCATCGTTGCGCCAGCAACGGGCCGATGAGGGCAAGCTCGATGCCAAGAGCACCATTCGCGCCAACCT
>JAKORQ010000109.1 GCA_029777755.1 Planctomycetota bacterium | reverse complement strand
TATCGGCGGCCCGTGCGAAGGGGTGCTGATGGTTCTCCATCCCTACGAGGATGCCGGGCAGATTGAGGTGCTGCCGGGGCTGTATTTCTCCGCCGAGACGCAGCACGTCACCACGGTCCTCGAGCGCACTGACGAGAAACGCATGCGCTTCTTCGTCGGTTACTCCGGCTGGGCAAGCGGCCAGCTCGAGCGTGAGATGGAAACCGGCTCGTGGCAGGTGGCGCCCGCGAGCATCGAGCGTGTCTTCGCGCCAGCAGGGCCTCTCTGGCGGCAAATCAAGCGCGAGATGGCGCTGATGTCGATTACCGGCAGGGTGAACCCGAAACTTCTTCCGTCTGATCCAAGCAGAAACTAGAGCAGATCCACCTCTGGTGGAGAGGGCGCTCCTGCACGCGCAGCAGGCAAAGGTGTTTCTCGATAGAGGCACGAAGGAACCTAAAGGAGCGACGGAGGGAGCTGTCTCTTTATGCCGGTCGACATGCATCTATGGCGGTTTCACTCAAAGTGGAGCGGGCGGTCCTCCGCCCGCGGGAGGCATGGTGATCCTCGGCGGGGATTCGCTTCGTGACCAAATGCGCGCGGGATCAGCAGAGCAGTTCCGCCGGAACTGCGGTAGGTAAGGTCGATCCTCGACGAACATGCACGACCAGAGTCACGGGATCCGAACGATGTAAATCGCCTTTTTGCCACGAAGCGACGAAGTTACCCAACGGTGACCTCTCGGTGCCGGCCCACTTGCTCGGCTCACAGATGTCTGCCTGACGATCTGCTCCACCCGCAGCAGGGCGGATCTAGCGCCGCCGGGAAAGTAGTTCCACCAGCGCCTTGTCATACGGTGTGCTCACATCCACGGCGTGATATTCGCTATTGCAGTCGAGGCAGCCCCGCTTGAGCGTGTTGATATGCTGCTGCACCTGGCGCTGATAGACCTCGCGAATCTGCTCCGGCTCGATCGCCAGCCGCTCCCCTGACTCAAGATCCTCCAGCGTGACCTGCCTGGTAAACGCAGGACCCTCAAGCGTGAGCTCGGCCTGGTCCAGCAGATGGATCAGTATCGGTTGATGCTTGCGATAGCGC
>JAKORQ010000108.1 GCA_029777755.1 Planctomycetota bacterium | reverse complement strand
GCTGCTGTTCGTGCAGATGCGCTGCATATTTGCCTGCATGAATGAGCTGGCGGCGGATGAGGCCTACTACCGGGCATGGTCCACGCAGCTTTCCTGGGGATACCTCGATCATCCCCCGATGATCGCCTGGCTGATCGCCGGCAGTTGTGCCCTGCTCGGGAGAAGTGAATTTGCGGTTCGTCTGCCGGCGATCCTACTGGCCGGCGGCACGATGCAGCTGGCGGCCCGCGCAGGCGGCCTGATTGGCATATCGCGCCAGGGACAGTTTCGCCTGCAACTGGTTCTCTTCTGCTTCCCCATACTGCATGTGTTGGGCACCATCGCCACTCCTGACACGCCGGCCATGTTCTTCGTGATGCTGGCGATGGTGGCAGCGCTTCAGTGCCTGAACTCCCCTGCTCGCTGGCGACATTGGCTGCTGCTGGGAGCCGCTGCGGGGTGCGCCATGCACAGCAAGTACACCGCCCTGCTGCCGCTGGTGGCGATATTCTTCTATCTGCTGCTGCACGATCCGCGAAGGTGGTACAGGTCGGCTGTCGCTGGAATCGTCGCCGGGCTGCTGATCGCACCACTGCTCTACTGGAACCACCAGCGCGACTGGCTCTCGTTTGTATTTCAGTTCCGCCATGGCACAAGCGCCGATGGTCGAGGCTGGCTGATCAATCTTGCCGACTACATTGGGGCTCAGCTCCTCGTAGCCACGCCCATACTGGCAGTGCTGTGCGTATGGCTGATGATCCGCCTGCTGCGCTCCTCCGCTTCGCCGGGGCAGCGCATGGTTTCGATCGCCAGTCTGGGTACCCTGGCGTTCTTCGCGCTCATCTCGCTGCGTTACAAGGTGGAAGGCAACTGGCCGGTGCTCGCCTGGATCCCGGCCATCATCCTGCTGGCGTCATTTCTTCCCACTGCCGGTGAGCAAGCCCGGCGCGCCGCAAGATCGGGAACAATCCTCGCCGCCATCGCAAGCTTTGTGCTGATGCTTCCGCCGGCCCTGCTAGACCGGGTCAATCCCCACACGCCGCTGGGCCAGATCGGCGGCTGGGCGCATCTCGCCCGCAATATCAAGAGCGCGGTGGGAGACCTTCCCATCATCTGCCTGCGCTACCAGGATGCCTCGCTGTTCGACCTCTACCTTGCCACCGATGTCCCCATCCGCGCCCTGCGCCGGCCCGGCGATCGCCTCACACAGTTTGACCTCATGCCCATCAGCCTGCCTGAGGGCAAATTCGCCCTGGTATCAGATGCGCCGCTTGAGCCGGGCAGTCGCATGACCCTGCTGCATGGCGAAGATTCGATCGAGGTGGAGGTCATCTCCGCGACACATCACGCCGTGAGAGTTGACGAATTAACCATCCGCGGCCGATTCGTCGCCATCTGCCGCAGTGCCCGACGTGACGCGGCGACGAACGGCGGCTAAATTACGACCCAAACGTGAAAATCTTCGATCGGTATATTGTCGTTAACTTCCTGCGGAACTACCTGCTCAGCTTCATCGTGCTGATCGGGCTGTACATCACGTTGGACATGGTCTTCAACTTCGATGAGCTGACCAGGGCTTCGGCAAGCCAGGGCAGCGAGTCGGCCGGCGCTTCCTCCACACTCTGGCTCATCGGGAGCATCGCGGACTTCTACTTCTACCAGATGTTCGCGTTCTTCGTGCAGCTTTCGGGGATCATCCCGGTCGTGGCGGCCGGCTTCACCCTCATCCGCCTGATGCGCTACAACGAGCTGACTGCCATGCTGGCGGCCGGCGTGCCGATGATCCGCATCGCCCTGCCGGTGGTGCTCACCGGCATGATGATGAGCGTGCTCCTGGTGGTAGACCAGGAGCTGATCATCCCCAACATCACCCACAAGCTGGTGCGCGACCATGACGAGGTTGGCATGGCGCGGGCCTCCTCCTTCCCGATCAATGCCCTTGAAGATTCGGCCGGTTCGCTGCTGCTGGCGGCCAAGTACGATCCGCCGGGCGTGGACCGCAACGGCCGGCGTCTGCCCGCGGCCATGGAGGAGGTCGACATCATCGAGTTCGACGAGAACCGCCAGCCGGTCGCCCACATCGTTGCCGCCCGTGCGGTCTACGACAACGGAAAGTGGAAGCTGACCGACGCCCGGCGCCAGACCGGCCTGCGCCCTGGCGATCCCCCGACGACCACGCCGGTTTCCGAGTGGAAGACCGATCTCGGGCCAAACGAGATCGCACTATATCGGAAATCGCGCTTCGCCGAGATGCTATCGACCGCGCAGATCAACGACCTGCTGGAACACCCGCGAAACTATGGTGCTGTGCCGCTGCTGCGGGTGAAGCATTCGCGCATCGTGCAGCCGCTGATCAACGTCGTGCTGCTGATGCTGGCGATCCCCTGCATCCTCACGCGCGAGCCAAATGCCCTGAAAACCGCAGCCACCAAGACCGTGCTCATCACCGGGGCCTGCATGGCCTGCGTGTTCATCAGCCATCAGCTTGCCGGCCGACCGCCTGCACCAGAGGCAACCTGGTTCTGGCCGCCGCTGATGCTGTGGATGCCAATCTTCATCTTCGGCCCCATCTCGGTCTGGATGCTCGATCGCCTCAAGACCTGACCGCTGGGACGTGATCGGAAGGTAACTGAACTGGCCCAGACCATGGATCTGCCTATGATTTGGCCGCATGGTCATCGGTATCCCTCGCGAGACAAAGCCGGATGAGTATCGCGTTGGCCTGCTGCCAGTGGGGGCGCATCTGCTCACGAAGGCCGGCCACAAGGTGCTCGTCCAGGCGCAGGCAGGAACGGAATCAGGCTACCCGGACGAGGCGTACGCTGTGGAGGGAGCCACCATCGTCCCCAGCGCGGAAGACGTCTGGGCGCAGGCCGACATGGTCGTGAAAGTGAAGGAGCCGCAGGAGCCGGAGCGTCAGCTCATGCGGCCGGGGCAGGTCGTATTTGCGTACTTCCATTTCGCGGCCGATGCGGCACTAACCTGCGATTGCCTTGAGCGTGGTATTGTTGCGATCGCCTACGAAACCATCCGCGACGCGGGTGGAAGACTACCCCTGCTTACCCCCATGAGCGAGATCGCCGGCAAGATGAGTGTGCAGGAAGGGGCAAAGTGCCTTGAAAAGCCCACAGGCGGGCGGGGCGTCCTGCTGGGAGGTGTGCCCGGCGTTGCCCCGGCAAATGTGGTGGTGTTGGGGGCAGGCGTCGTTGGTGCGGCGGCCGCGAGGACCGCCGCGGGCCTTGGCGCCAGCGTCGTGCTGATGGACATCAACGTCGATCGCCTGCGCCATCTCGATGAGCTGATGCCGTCCAACGTCAACACCATCTACTCGGATCCACATACGGTCGCACGGCAACTGCGGCAGGCCGACCTCGTTATCGGGGCGGTCCTGGTTCCCGGCGCCCGAACTCCGCGCCTTATCACCCGCGAGCATCTGCGGAAGATGAAGCCGGGCAGCGTCATCGTTGATGTCGCCATCGACCAGGGTGGCTCCGCTGAAACCAGCCGACCCACCACACACCAGCAGCCGACTTACGCTGTCGACGATGTCATCCACTACTGCGTCACCAATATTCCCGGCGCTGTCCCCACCACCTCCAGCCAGGCGCTCTGCAATGCCACACTGCCGTACGTGCTGAAACTGGCAAACGAAGGATGGCGCCCGGCCGCCAGCGCCGACGCCGGGCTGGCCGAGGGAGTCTCGATCGCGGATGGGAAGATCACCAACCATGCTGTCGCGGAGTCGGCGGGCCTGCCGTTCGAGCCGTTGCGCCTGGGCTAGAGCTTCTGCAAAGTGAAGCGGCATGTCCTCAAGCCGCGAGCCTTCGAGCCGGTGGAGGTCTGCCCGAGCAGCATTCACATTGACCGCTATCGAGAGGTCAACACCGGCCTGGTTGCTTCGCTGCGTGCTAGAGAACAAGGGATGTACGTCGTCCGGATTCCCTGACTCTGATGCTCTACTGATCCTGCGGATGCCTTATAGGTGGAAGCGAGTTTCCGCCAAGGATCGCCTTGCCTCCCGTGGGCGGAGACCGCCCGCTTCGCCGCTCCTCTAGCGCATCTTCATGCCACCGGGAACTGGCGAGATGGGAGATGGCACTGATCGTTCCACGCCGGCGGGCCGCGAGTTCACCCGCGAGGGAGAGGACATTCGCGGCGGCGCGCTCCTTACCACGTCACGCGCTGGACGACTCACCCGCGCGGGAGGCGATGGCTGCCGAACCCTGGCTGGTGTTCGAATCGGCGTGCTTACCCGGCGCGGCGGCTCAATCGTGCGCGGAACTGAGATCGTCTCCGAGCGCGGAGCTGGCTGGACACGCTGTGCAGGTACCGGCGTAAACCCCTGGCCGGGAGATGTGGTGACCTGCACTCCCGGGACACTGGTAACACCATATCGCGGGACGCTCACCACCCCTACTCCCGGGGCAACCTTTACCGCATGGCTGGGCACCGGTGTCACACCGATGGTCGGCGAAGTCTGCCAGGGAACCACACGCCCCTGCTCATTGGGAAGCGGGATCGGCGGCGTGCGGAGATCTTCATTCTCACCATTGCCATCGTCTCCATTGCCGCCGTTGCCATCTCCATTGCCGTTGCCGTTGTTGTTGTCGTCTTTGTCCCCTCTGATTACCACCACATAGCCGGGCCAGTATCCATACGGCCAGTAGCGGCGGCGATAGTGACGGTCGCAGTCGTAGTAGTCGTAATAATCGTCATCATCGTCGTAGAAGTAGTAGTTGTTGTGCTCCTCGACGCTTCCGTACTGTGGATGTGGTGACGGGGCGGGCGTCTGATCCGTCGACGGTGCTACAGTCGCCGCAACTTGCGCGGAAGGAATGCTGTCGTCCCTCGTCAAGCGAACCGCCAGTAGTTCACCGGGCTGCAGCTGGATGGAAGGGATATACTGAGGTGTAAAACCCGGCCGCATCACCGCTGCCTCGGCCGGCTGGGCAAGCCCCAGCAGACCGGCCGCCGTGCCGCTTGCCCCGGGCGATACCACCGAGAGCATCAACCGGCCGTTGGCATCCGTTCGACCGCGTGCCTGCCAGTTGATTCTCTCCAGCGGACCGATGATCACGTCCGCATTCACCACCGGCTGGTTGTACTCATCCACAACCACCAGTTGCACCTGTTGCGCAATAGGCACTTTGGGCGCAGCGCCATCGGCTTCGAAGCGAAGCTCGATGATATCCAGGCGTGCCACGGCCGGCGGAAGGGCAAAGATGAAACGGGAGATCATCGTACCAGGAGGCACCTTGCCGATCTGCTTGCGCAGCTCGCGGACTGAACCGTCCTGGAGAAGATCCTGCGCTTGGGCTATTGGGATCGCCTGCCCCTGCGATGTCTCCACCGCCAGCACAGGCAGGTTAGCCTGGCCGATGCGCGACGCGCGATAGCGCAACACTACGGTCGGATACTCTTCCGCGGGAACCGGGTAGCGCAGTGACCAGGCAAATTGCGGCTGCGTCGCCCCAGGCCGGCTGGCAAGGCGAATGACGTCCCCCACGCGAACGACATCACCCCAAGCACTGCTGGGCGAGATCATGGGCGGCGAGAGCCAGGCAAAATCCAGCAAAACGGCCTTATCCGGCGGCAGCGGCGCAGCCACCGCCGCCGGGGTCAGGATCATCGCCAACGCAAGGAGGATGAAGGCTCGCATACGCCATCCCCTTCCAGCTCGTGCCTCTTCAATTCTAGACGCACGAGCTGGTCAGAAGGTTGGCGTATCTCCCGCCATTTGGTGCATTAGAGCGCCAGCGGGATGTTCTTGTCCGCGCAGACCTTCTTGAGGGCGTCGACCGCCACCTTGAACAGCTCAGGCCCGGAGAAACCGGAGAACTGCCCGGCATGGGCCAAGTGCGGCTCAAGCGTGAGGAAGCCGCGATATCCCGTGTTCCATGCATCTTCCAGCAGCTCGGGAATGCAGCCATCACCCTGCCCGGCCGGCACCACCTTGCCACCGTCAAAGAGGGCATCCTTGATGTGGATGTGGACGGTGTACTCCCGCAGCGGCTGCCAGCACTTCTTAGGATACTGTCCCGCCTGTACGTAATTGGCAAAGTCGAACGCATTGCGCAGCTTCGGCGAGTTGACGGTGCGCATGAGGTCGAGGCACTCCTTGCCCATCTCGCCGTAGATGTGGGACTCGTTCTCATGGACGAGCACCACATCGCGGTTCTCAATGTACTCGACAAACGCCTCCATCCGCCGCATCACCTCATCGCGATGGGAGTAGAGCAGTTCGCCATCGCTGGGCGGATAGAAGCTGAAGATGCGAATGAAGGGAGCCTCAAACAGCTCGGCGAGCTTCACTGCCTTGCGGAAGCGCTCCATATGCGGCTCGAAGGGATCGGTGATCTTGACCTTGCCGATCGGGGAGCCGATGGCCGAGACTCCCATGCCATTTGCCTTCAATTTGGCCTTGATGTCGGCCGCCATCGCGTCGTCGAAATCCAGCACGTTCTTGCCGGCGACGCCGCGAAGTTCGATGTGGTAAACGTTGTTCTCACGGCAGACCCGGATCTGCTCATCCAAATCGGGAGAAATCTCATCCGCAAACGCTGATAGCTTAAGCATTTCCTGTTCCTTCCAGCCCGCGCCAACCCCGGCAGGCGAAGGCGATTCTAGAAATGCCCGGTGGGGAGTCAATTGGAGGGGAAACGACGGAGCGATTGGCGGCGAAGCGACGAAGGGGCAGGAGGCACGCAGGCACTCGAGAAGTTTCACCCAAAGTGGAGCGGCCAGTACCGCCGGCGGCAGCCAAGGTGATCCTGAGCAAGTAACGACGAAGCAGATGCGACCGTGCAAACGTCGACCTCTTGCTCATCAATGTGAATCAAATCTGGATAGACTTCCGCCAGCTTGAGTACAAGCCGCTCACCTTCAGCATCAGATCTAGCGCACGAATGGCTTGGACGCGCGCTGGGGTGCAAATCGAAAATCGGAAATCGCAACTCGAAAATACAAAAGAGGCCCTCCTGACATAATACGTTCAAGGGTCT
>JAKORQ010000107.1 GCA_029777755.1 Planctomycetota bacterium | reverse complement strand
CCGCTGCCGCTACCATGGGCAGCATGCCGAGCCTGTTTGAGAGACATCCAAGCAATCCCATCATCGTGCCCGGCCAGTATGACTGGCGCATGGCGGTAACCTTTAACCCCGGCGTACTCCTCGACGACGATGGCCGGTTCTATCTCTATGAGCGGGCGGCGGGGAATCTTCGCCCCTTCATCTGCTACATCGGCATGCTAGAAAGTGACGACGGGGTGAACTTCCGCCACACTCTGGACCGCCCCGTTCTCACGCCGGAGATGTGCGGCAGCAGGTACGGCTCGGTGCAAGATCCACGCTTGTGCAAGATGGATGGCTTGTATTACATGACCTTCGCCTATCGGCCGTACGCCTGGAGCAGCCATCCCACCGGCGTGGGCGTGCCCTACTCGCACGAGACGGAGTTCGAGGGAGTGAAGCGGGCCGAGTACGACCCGACCAACGCCGGGTCATCCAACGTCGCCGGCGGCCGACCGGACAATATGACCCGTAGCGGGCTGGCTATCTCCACCGACCGCATCAACTGGAAGCTTCACTCGTGGATCACTCCCGACACAATCGACGATCGCGATGTCATCCTTTTCCCCGAGAAGATCGCCGGCAAATACTGGGTGCTGCGCCGCCCGCTACAGTACATCGGGCCAGAGTACGGATGTGAAGCGCCATCCATGTGGATCTCCAGTTCCGATGACCTGACTAACTGGTCAGAGCCGGTGTTGCTCGCCAGGGCAGAGTTTCCGTGGGAAGGCAACCGCGTGGGTGGATCGACACCACCGATCAAGACCTCGCACGGATGGCTGGTCTTCTATCACGGGGTTGATGAAACGGTCCGCGCCGACCTGAAGCGCGTGGTCTACCGCATGGGGGCGTTGCTGCTGGACCTGCAAAATCCCCTTAAGGTGGTGGCTCGCCTGGACAAACCACTGCTGGAGCCGGAAACGTACTACGAGCGATTCGGCTGCTACATCCCCAACGTGGTGTTTCCTACCGGCGCGGTGGTGAAGGACGAGGTGATTTATCTCTACTACGGCTGCTGCGACACCAGCATTGCGCTGGCGACCTGTCCGCTCAAGCGGGTGCTCGATCAGTTCTGATCTCCCTGCGGGGCGTCAGCCACGTCAGCAGGCTTGAACTTGATCCACTGGAGGAAAAGACCGTGCGCGGGAGCGGTGTGCCCGGCGGCCGTACGATCTTTCGACTCGAGCATTCGCGTGATCTCCTCCGGCTCGTATGTGCCCATGCCCACCTGCACCAGCGTGCCCACCATGATGCGCACCATGTTCCAGAGGAAGCCTGAGCCCTCGACGCCAAACACGAACCGCGGCGGCCGATAGGAAATATCGCAGGCGTATACCGTGCGAACCGTGCTTTCCCGCCCATGCCCGCTCTTGGCGAAGGAGGCGAAATCGTGCGTCCCCACGAAGCGGGCGGCCGCATCCTTCATTGCATCAACATCCAGACGATGCCACCAGTGCCAGGCGAGGTCGGAAAAGTACACCGGCTTGCGCCGGTCGTTCCAGAGGAAGTATTGGTACCGCTTGGATGCCGTCGAGCTGATGGCATCGAACGTCGGCGGCACCGGCTCGATCCGCCGGACATCAATGTCGGCCGGCAGGCGCGAGTTGATTGCCCGCTGCAGTCCGATCAGCGGGATCTGCGTCATGTGGGTATCGAAATGCGCCACCTGACCCTTGGCATGCACGCCGGTGTCGGTGCGGCTGGAGCCCACAAGGTTTACCTGGTGCTTGACCACCGCCTGGATGGCGACAGCCAGCGTCTCCTGGACAGTGGGAATACCCTCGAGGCCGCCGGTGGGCGCCGGCCCCTTGTAGTACTTGTTGGGCAGTTGCTTCTGCCAGCCGTGGTAAGCGGTGCCCCGATAGGCGATCGTCAGCTTATAGCGCTGGATCTCCATCTGCCTTACGCTTCGCGAATGTGCTTATGGAAGGCGGCATGCAGCTTTCTCGTGATGGGGCCAACTTCGCCATCGCCAATAGCCCGTCCATCGATCTTGGTGACCGCGATGACCTCGGCGGCCGTGCCCGTCAGGAAGCACTCGTCGGCCGTGTACACGTGATAGCGCTGCAGCGTTTTTTCCACGCAGGGAATGCCGAGCTTGTGACACAAACGGATCACCACTCCACGCGTGATTCCCTCGAGGATGCCATCGGTCGTCCTGGGCGTCTGCACCTCGCCGTTGCGCACGATGAAGATGTTGTCGCCGGTGCACTCGGCCACGTTCCCCTCATGGTTCAGCAGAAGCGCCTCAGGAACGCCGGCATCGATCGCCTCAACCTTGGCGAGGATGTTGTTCAGGTAGTTCAGGCTCTTTACCTGCGAGGGCAGCGAATTAGGGTGATTCTTGGTGTAGGAGGAGGTGATGATGGCCATCCCCTT
>JAKORQ010000106.1 GCA_029777755.1 Planctomycetota bacterium | reverse complement strand
TCAACTACCTGCTGTATTCGCGAACGATCGGATCCCCGCGGCGCTTCATCCTGTTCCGGCATCTGCTGTCGAACATCTCCTCGGAAGTGATCGTCCTGGCGACGCTCGATCTCGGCTGGATCATCCTCAGCATCTCGACCCTGTCCTTCCTTGGGCTGGGCGTGCAGTCGCCGACGGCGGAGTGGGGCGCGATGCTCAACGAAGCCAAGGAAGTCCTTTTCACCCATCCCGAACTGATGCTGGTACCGGGTGCGGCCATCATGATCGTGGTGGCGTGCTGCAACCTGCTCGGCGACAGCCTGCGTGACGTTCTCGACCCGAAAGCAGGTAGATGATGCTGTTGCACGTACAAGACCTGAGCATCCGGCTCAAGACGAATCCCCAGCATCCGCCCCTGGTCAGCAAGGTGGGTTTCTCCCTCGACCACAACGAGTGTCTCGGCATCGTCGGGGAGTCCGGCAGCGGCAAAAGCCTGACCTGCTACGCCATCAACGGCCTGCTGGCCGACTGTTTTTCGGTGGAGGGCTCGATCCGTTTCAACGGCGAAGACCTGCTCGCCCAGTCGGAGCAGGATCGGCGGGCAATGCGCGGCAAGCGCATCGCGATGATCCTGCAAAGCCCAATGACCGCCTTCAACCCGCTGTTCACCATCGGGAACCAGGTCACCGAAACGCTGTGCCGACACCTGCAATGCACGCCGCAGGAAGCGCTCGCGGTCATGGCCAACACCTTCGGCAAGATCAATCTGCGCGACCCGCAGCAGCTGTTCGGCAAGTACCCGCATGAACTGAGCGGCGGCATGCTGCAGCGGATCATCACCTCCTTTGCCATCGCCTTGAAGCCGGAACTGATCATCGCCGACGAACCGACCACCGCGATCGACTACATCAGCCAGCGCGAAGTGATCAAGGAACTGCAGTCCATTCGCGACCTGTTCCAGACCTCGATCATCTTCATCAGCCACGACCTCAGCCTGGTCTCCCACATTGCCGACCGCGTGCTGGTGATGAACCGGGGCTGCGTGGTGGAACAGGGGCCGACCGCGCAGGTCTTCACACGCGCCGAAAGCGAGCACACCCGTTACCTGATCGATACGCGCATGCAGCTGATCACCCGCCTCCGACAAATGACGAGCCCCGCCCATGCTGCTTAAGATCGAGAACATTGAAAAGTCGTTTCCGCTGAGTGGTGGACTGTTCGTCAAACGCCGCCAACCCGTGCTCCGCGGTGTCAGTTTCGACATCGAACAGGGCGAATGCCTGGGCATCGTCGGCGAATCGGGCAGCGGCAAAAGCACGCTGGGAAAAATCATCCTGGGTATCGAGACTCCCGATGCGGGACGCATCGTGCCGGGCGAGGCGATGC
>JAKORQ010000105.1 GCA_029777755.1 Planctomycetota bacterium | reverse complement strand
CCGGCGTCGTCCACCCAGCCGCGGATCTGCGGGATGTTGATGCAGCCTTCACCCATCACTCCGCGATCGTTGAGCAGGTCGCGCGTGGGCGTGAGCCAGTCGCACACGTGGAACGCCATCAGCGCGTTGAGTCTGGCGCAGCGGACGATCTCCCGCTCCAGCGCATCATCCCACCAGACGTGATACACATCGACTGCCACACCAACGTGATCGCTGCCGATCTGCTCGACCAGGTCATTGGCCTGCTTCATGGTGTTCACGCAGGAGCGGTCATTGGCATACATCGGATGCAGCGGCTCGATCGCCAGCTTCACACCGGCCGACTTCGCCTCCGGCAACACCGCGTTGATGCCGTCGGCCACCATCTTGCGCGCCTCGGGCAGCGGGATGCCCGGCACCGCGCCACACACCAGCACGATGTGCGGTGCGCCGATCGCGTGCGCTTCCTCGATGGCGCGACGATTATCGTCGATCGCCTTGGCCCGTCCGGCCGCGTCGACCGCCGGGAAAAATCCCCCGCGGCACAGGCTCGTCACCCGCAGGCCCGAGCTTTTAAGCAGCCTGGCCGACTCGGAAAGCCCCAGCGGATCTAGAGCATTGCGCCAGACCGTGATGGCCGGTATTCCCGCGGCCGAGTAGTTCTCGATGCACTCCTGGAGCGACCATGGCTTGGTCGTGATGGTGTGCACGCACATCCGCGAAAGATCGGTAAGTTTCTGTGGCACTTCCTGTTCCTCTTATCTGTTCACAGACTGACACAGATGAACTGTTGATCGCTGATTGTTGATTGACACTGCGGCTGCTCGACAATCGCAGGCCATCAAATCACAAGTCATCCATCAGTGCTCATCTGTGCTCATCCGTGGCCCTGCTTTTCCTATCCCAGCTTCGGCAACTCGACCCAGGCGCGCTTCTGCCAGCTCTCGATGCCAGCTTCCGCGAGCTGCACGCCCTTGGCGCCTTCCAGCAGCGACCAGCGGAACGGCTCATCCTTCACCACATGGCGCAGGAACAGCTCCCACTGCACCTTGAAGGCGTTGTCGTACACCTGCTGGCTGGGAACCTTCGCCCAGGTGCCGTAGAAGTCGATGGGGTTGTCGATGTCAGGGTTCCAGACCGGGCGCGGCGTGTTGTTGTACTGCTGCGTCACGCAGTCGCGCAGTCCGGCGACAGCCGAACCCTTCGTGCCGTCGACCTGCAACGTCAGCAGGTCATCCCGGCGGACACGCACGCACCAGGAGCTGTTGAACTGGCAGATGATGCCGTTTTCCAGCTCGAAGGTCGCATAGGCCGCGTCGTCGGCCGTGCACTTGTACGGCTTGCCACTTTCATCCCAGCGCTGCTTGATGTGGGTAGCGCCCAGGCAGGAGACCGACTTGATGTTGCCGAAGACATTGTCGACCAGGTAGCGCCAGTGGCAGAGCATGTCGATGATCACGCCGCCGCCATCTTCCTTGCGGTAGTTCCAGCTGGGCCGCTGTGCCGGGATGGTATCACCCTCGAAGACCCAGTAACCAAACTCGCCGCGGACGGAGAGGATCTCGCCGAAGAAGCCGGTGGAGATCAGCTGCTTGAGCTTCATGATGCCCGGCAGCCAGAGCTTGTCCTGCACGACGCCGTTCTTGACGCCT
>JAKORQ010000104.1 GCA_029777755.1 Planctomycetota bacterium | reverse complement strand
CATCGGCGTCTGATCCTGCCCCGCTGCAATACATCGCCGCATACGCGGGCTGCGCGATGGCCGAGTACTTCATGTGGAAGGGCCAGCACACCCTGTGCGTCTACGACGACCTGACCAAGCAGGCGGCCGCCTATCGCCAGCTTTCGCTGCTGCTGCGACGTCCCCCGGGCCGTGAGGCATATCCGGGCGACGTGTTCTACCTGCACAGCCGTCTGCTGGAGCGTGCCGTTAAGCTGTCGGATGAGAAGGGCGGCGGTTCGCTAACCGCGCTGCCGATCATCGAGACGCAGGAAGGCGAAGTGTCGGCGTACATCCCGACCAACGTCATCTCAATTACCGACGGCCAGATCTACCTCGAGCCTGACCTGTTCTTCGCGGGCGTTCGCCCGGCCGTGAATGTCGGTATCTCGGTGTCGCGCGTGGGTGGTAACGCCCAGATCAAGGCGATGAAGGACAAGAAGGTCGCCGGCTCCCTGCGACTGGACCTGGCGGCCTATCGCGAACTGGAGGCGTTTGCCCAGCTCGGGACGGAACTGGACAAGGCCACGCAGAAGCAGCTTGATCGCGGCGCCCGACTGGTGGAGCTGCTCAAGCAGCCGCAGTATCGCCCGATGGCGGTCGAGCAGCAGGTGATGAGCATCTATGCGGGTACCCAGGGGTATCTTGATGACATCCCGGTGAACCGTGTGCAGGATTTTGAGCGAGAGTTCCTGCAGTATGTCGATGCCTCGCATCCGGCCCTGCGCAAGGACCTGGCTGACAAGAAGGAACTCACGGCGGAACTGGAAACTGCCCTGAAGAACGCCCTGAACGAGTTCAAGACTCGGATCTGGAAGAAATAGGACAAGTCAGGGACGTACAAACGAAGCCGGCCGGCGCTATCGAGCGTCGGCCGGTCTTTTTTGTCGTCGAGTGTCGGGCGGATCTACTTCACGTTCCAACGCGGCTTGGCCAGCCATTCTCGCAGGACTTTTTCCGCAGGCTTACCCTTGGGGATGTACCCCTTGTTGTCCGGCCCGCCCTGGTCCGGCGGCCATTCCCAAATGATGAATCCCCCGAGGTAGGGATTTCCATGCCAGCTCTCGAAGAACCCCTGGTACAGTCGCTTCTGCAGGTCCAGGTCAACCGGTTCGCTGGTCTTGGTGTAGTCCCATGGTTCGTGGGCGGCATTGGCCATGCTGCACCAGCCTACCTCGGTGAAGAAGAAAGGCTTTCCGATCTTACGGCGGAAGGAAAACAGCTCATCCTGGATATCTTCCCAGTTCTCCTTGATCTCCTCCAGGCTGACTCGACTGTTGGAGCCGAGCTTCCAGTAGCTGTTCATCGCCACCAGGTCGAGGTAGTGCCAGAACGGGATGGACGTGTAGTGATCCCAGTTGGCGGAGTAGGTGAGTTTTCCTGAGAAGACTTCGCGAATCGCACCAATGGTCTTGCGCCACTGGGCGAGTTTCTCCTCCGTAGATACCAGTTCCGACCCGACTGAGAGGATATCTACCTTGTGCTGCTCGGCGATCCAGGCGAAGTGGATCAGCATGTCGCGGTAGCTGTCGAACCACTCATCCCAGTTGGTGGGATGGATCGTTCCACGCCACTCGTTCTCGCGCGGATTGTCCAAAAGAACGATCGGCACCAGCAGCACCCGCAGCCCTTTTTCCTTGGCATGGTCAATCAGCCGGCCAAGCTGCTCGGGCGTAGGGGTCATGCGCATGTCGAGCCAGATGCGGTTGGATCGGCCATCCTCCATGCGGGT
>JAKORQ010000103.1 GCA_029777755.1 Planctomycetota bacterium | reverse complement strand
GATGCCGAAGTGAACGCAGACTTCACCAGCCCGACTGGCCTGGAGTACACGCGCAATGGAGGTGTGCAGCACGCCTCCATGCGTGTCGTCGCCGACCCGGGAATCGATCCAGCTTCGGTTCGTACGGATGCCGAGTTCCTGACCCAGGGCGATGCCCTGCACCACCAGCTTGCCCGCCGGCTGGCTGTCCCGGGCTACAACCATGACGGATCGGCCGCGGTGCAGTATTCGGCCCTCCCGGGCAACCTCACGGAGGACCTGGCATACCACTTCTGCCTGATGAATCCGAATTTCACGACCACGCAGTTCCGGTCGATCCTGGATCAGTCGCTGGTGCGGCATTCGCCCAACTTCTCACGGGATCTGCGCAAGCGTGCCGGGTTCCGCTTCTTTGGGGCAACGCATTACGACTTCTGGTATCACACGATCTTCAATACCGATGCGACCACTGGCGGCACCCCGGTCAACCCGTACGTGGGCACGAGGTATTATTTCTTCACGAACGCACCTCGGCCGGCGAACCCCATCCAGATCGAACGTGAGAAGATTCCCAAGATTCGCAAGTCGGTTAGGCACAACCTGGTGGAGTCCAACCCGCTGAGCATGGCGACACCTGACCCGCGGATCGAATTCACGGGACTACCTGCCTCGGTGAAGGATACTTCCCAGACCAATGAGAACCTGATGCCGGTCTACACGCATACGGCGCCAAAGGCCAACGTGAATGTTGACGGTTTTGGCAAGCTGTGGCGGGCCTACTGGAGTGTCTTCGCGGCCGGTGGCTGGACCAGCCCCCAGCCGATGCGGCGCAGCGCGGCCTGGGGCGGTACTTTCGGTCAGTGGCAGGCCGAGCACTGGCGTGTGCTGCGCGGGGCGCTGGCGGCGGTTAACACGTTGACGGCCAGGAACCCCGAATCCACCTACTACGATTCCAGTGGCACGGCGGTATTCACTCCCCCGGCGGATCAGGCCCGTGCCGAGTCGCGTACATTCAGCTATGGCCCGTTCGACATCACCGTCTATGGCGTGCGCAGGCAGGCGTTTATCACCGAGGTGTTGATCGAGCGCGACGAGACCGGCGTGCAGTACCTGGCGGTTGAACTTTACAACCCCTATAACCAGCCGTTGACCATCGCCGGCTATTGCTTTGCCGTGCTTAACGGAAACACGCTGAGCAACCCGGTCACGATACCGACGCTCACGATCCCGGCTCGCGGCTACCTCACGATCGAGGATGGCGCCCGTCCGATCGCCCCCAACCCCGTGGATGTGGTTGGCTCGTCGCAGGTCGTGGCCGGCCTGCGGGCAATGATTGGGACGGACAACGAGATCGTGCTTCTGCGCACGCGGCGCGACGATGGTGTTGCCACTTCCAGTAGCGCTGCCAATAACACCTACAACGAGGCAAATGTCTACGACCTGATCCCGATCGATCAGTTCAGCGCCAACATCGCACCCAACTCGAGTGCCGGTGTGGTGGATCGCTTCCACTATGTGCGTGCCAATGTGGCAAGTGGTGACAATCCGTTCCGTGCCGTGTGGGCAGGAGACCTGGAACTTGAGCCGGATACTCCCGGATCGCTGCAGGATGGCACGCTGGGCGAGGATAACACCAACACGCAGACGGGTGGCATGCGGACGGATCTTTCCATCCCGCTGGCAGTCGGGCGCAATTCCATCTACCTGAATCCGCTGCTGACCGGAGGGCTGCTCGGTAGCCGTAACCGCTTCCCATTTGGGGCTTTCGCCCGCGATGGCGATATAACCTCCGTGCCGTACATCGGCCACTACCGCATCAGCGCGTCGGGCAATCCTTCAGTCATCTATGAGTTGAACTCGGTGAGCGTGGATGCGACGCTGGCCGAGGATGGCGATACGGCCAATGACGCCGACGAGCCGGTGGGGCGGTTCATCCCGCTGTCAGCGATGCGGCCGGGTACCGCGGATGGGCGATATGAATTTGCTCATCGACTGTTTGAATACGTGACGGCGATCGATGTCACCAATGACGAGTTTGCCCCTGAGGAAGTGACCACGCCGCAGGTTGAGCGCAATCGCTGGACAGCCGCGGGCAACGGCACCGCACCGGCCGAGGTGGAAGCCAATGCGGGCGGTGCGCTTGGCGCCGGGGTGCAGGGCCGCATCAACATCAACACGGCCTCCTGGCAGGTGCTGGCGGCGCTGCCGATCGTCCCGGGCAATCCGCAGGCAACCGAGGCGATCGCGAAGGCGATCGTACTGGATCGTGAAACCGTTGGCCCGTTCCGGAGCATCTTCGACCTGAACCGTGTCAACTATGGCGGCAACCTGGGCTTCATGAGCGCACTGGGCGATCCGGCACGCGTCGACTTCGGCCTGGCGCATGGCGATCTTTCGCCCAATGATGGCCTTGTCGACGACTACGAGCAGCGGACGCTCATGATCACGCGGCTGTCCAACCTGCTCACGACACGGTCAGACAGCTTCACCGCGTACGTGCTCGTGCAGGCGTGGCTCGACGCCAATACCGCGACGCCGGTGCTGGCGGCCGAGAAGAGATTTGTCTTCACTATCGATCGCTCGAAGCTGACATCAGACCCGGGCACGACGATCGACATCCAGGAGATCATGAGCCAGAACCCGTGATGGGGTATGGCTTGAGGATAGTTCCCCCGGAGCGGGTATCCTGCTCCGGGTTTCTTTATGCGCGCAGCAAGGCTGTAGGAAGAGTGCGTGACAGTGGATATCTCCGTTTGCCCCAAAAAGATCGACGGACCGAAGAGGAGCCACATTCCCCGGTCCGTCTCGTGCAGATAACCACAAAAGATAGCAACCTTGCACACAGCGTCAACGGTTTTCTTGCCTAAACTGCCATGCCCCAATCACCCCGGCGGCGTCTCCGGTGTCATGTCCTGGAACAGGTCCTGGGCGAGTCGGCTCAGGAAAAACACCAGCTCCTGTTCGGCGACGATCGGCGGGACCGGGTCGTGAAGGTCGTACTGGTGCGAGTGATCCTCGGCGCGGTCTTCGCTGCGGCGCTCGCCCTCGGTGATGATGTGATGCTCGAAGGTCAGTGCATCCTCGTGGCTCTGGGTGATGACCAGCTCACCCCAGCGCCACGCGAGGTGCACGCGGATAGCGAGCTGGTTGCCCCACGTGCTGACGCGATGCACGATGCGATCCTTGCGCAGCACCATGGCCAGGCGATCGACGGCCGGCAGCACCGCGTGATTGAGGAAATCCGCGTAGTTTCGATTGTACTCCTGCTGGAGCTGCATGGCCTCGCGCTCGGCTGCCAGCTTCTCCGGGGGAACATCGCGATACGGCTCCACGCGGCTGAGGAACCACTTGAGGAACGCTTTAT